>NZ_JADYXE010000012.1:0-92536 GCF_015864465.1 Pseudoalteromonas sp. SWN29 | reverse complement strand
ATAGTGGTTTGGCGATTACTATCAGATCAAATTCAGAGCATGTTTTCAAGTTTTATTCCTTAAGATCCAACCTATGAATGGGTATTAAGTTATATCCAAAAATAATAGTAGGAACTGCATAGAAGGTATTTATTATTGCTATGATACTCGCAATTGAGCCCACAAATGAAATAGGTTGATTCCTTGCTTCAGCAATAATTGTTTTTAACAATTGATATCCCTAAATTATGGTTTGAGGTTACAAGCTTTAATAGCTGAGGTGCAGCTAGTGTTTTTATTATGAATAATTATATCATTTAATAGTTTAAATTATATTAACTTAAATACCTCACGACTAAGTCTGGACACTCATCATCTCATCGAGCACTAATCCCTTTACCCTCAGCCTGCGCTAACTGAATGTATTTACGCTCAACCAGCTGCGAAACCGGCACGAGCTCAAAACCTTGCTTAGTTAGCTCGGGTAAGGCATGACGTAAAAATTCGATTGTTTCTGGGTAGGGGTGAGCAATTGCAATAGCAGAATTATGGATGGTGGCTAGTTGTTTTAATTCTTCAAGCCTTAGCTGCAGTTGTTCTGGTGTAGTTATATTATCTAAAAACACTTGGCGACTAATATTGGCAACACCTAAAAAGTTAGCAGCATTTTGTGCTTGGCTTAAATCGGTTGTGCGGCTATCTAAAAAATATAAATGGCGCTTTTTAAGCACTTCCATTGTCCACTTCATAGCTTGGCTTTGCTGCGTAAGTGCTGAGCCCATGTGGTTATTAACGCCTTTAACTTGCGGCAAACTGGCGAGAGCTGTTCCTAAAGTTTGCTGAAGCTGCTCTTTATTCATATTTAAAGTGAGCGCGCCTGGTCCTAGTTCTTTACCGTTAAGTGCCTGCATAGGTACATGGAGTAATAGTTCTTTATTTGATTGACTGGCAAGCGTTGCAAAAATTTGCGAATAAGGGGTATGGGGCAAAATTGAATACGACAATTGCCCTGGTAAGGAAAGGAACTCTAAGTCCCGTTGATGATAGCCTATGTCGTCTATCACTATTGCTATTTGCTTAGCGCTAATTGTTGCTGAGCTAAAACAAATAGCTAATATTAGCCATTTTATTATTTTCACGTTTATAGTTTTTATTATCTTTTTAGCTTTATTTATACAGCTTATACAAGCTATTGCATGCTGAGTAATTGTTTTGCTTTAACTAACTGTAAATCGGCTAAGTTACTCGTGAGTAATTGCGCGTTACTGTTAATTTGCTCACTTTTTATTATAACGGCTTTATTACTTTGTGAAAGGGTTGTTTGATTAACAGCCACATCTGGGGTTACTCCTATCCCATCAATCGACTTTCCTAGCGGCGTAAAATATTTAGCAGTAGTGAGCTTTAATGCAGTATTGCCATCACCGAGTGGGATTAGCGATTGCACCGATCCTTTCCCAAAAGATTGGCTGCCAACAACGGTTGCTCGTTTATTATCTTTAAGGGCTGCGGCTAGTATTTCTGCTGCTGAGGCAGAGTTTTCATTTATAAGTACAACAATGGGGGCATTTTTTAGAATGTCGCCACGTTTAGCGTAAAAAGCTTGGTTTGCATCGTAAAAGCGTCCTTTGGTGGTTACAATAGTACCGCTTTGTAAAAATAGATCTGATACTGCCACTGCACTTTGTAATGTACCGCCAGGGTTGTCGCGTAAATCAATGACTAAGCCTTTAAGTGGGTAACCAAAATGACTTTGTAGGGCGGCCACTTGCAGAGCAACCTCATGTAAGGTGTGGTTAGAAAAACTATTAATAGCTATATAACCCGTACCAAAATCTAACAGTTCGCTTGTTACGCTTTCGAGGTTTATTTGGCGGCGTGCAACATGAAACGTAATTGCATTTTTATTGTTACCGCGATTTATAATTAGATCTATATTTGCAAATTTACTTTCTCGTATTAATGTTGCTACTTCATCGATTGTACGGTTTTGAGCTGTGTGGTTGTTTACACTTACAATAATATCGCCAGGCAGAATACCTGCTGCTTTTGCGGGGGAATTATCAACCACATTAACAATAGTCATATTCTCGTCGATATTTTTAACTTCAATACCAATGCCTGTATAGCGCCCGTTTGTGTTATCAAATAATGAGGTTAATTCGTGTTCATTTAAGTATTTAGAGTAAGAATCGAGCTTTGAATATAAGCGCTCAAACTGTTGGTTATTATATTTAATGTGGTGGCTATTTTGTAAGGTGAGATCTTCAACGTAGTAGGCGTGAATATTAAAAAGTATTTCGTCGATTTGCTGTCTTTTAAGATCTTTAATCGAGCTTGCTAATACACTGCTAGTAAAGGTGATTAAGATTAGTAATACAAGTAAATACAGGCTTATATATAAGCCTGTATTTTTTTGATTGATGGTATTTATTACGTTTTTTTTAGTTGTCATCAGCTGCTCCTAATGCGGTGCAGCGGTTTATTCAATTAAATGCGTCTGCACCATTTTACAGGATTTACTGCGCGTCCTTTGTGGCGTATTTCAAAGTATAGACCAGAAGTAGCTTGTCCGCCGCTTTGGCCAACTAGGGCTAATGTTTCACCTTCACGTACCATATCGCCTACATCTCTTAGTAGTGTTTGAGCGTGGCCATATAGGCTCATAAAACCTTCACCATGATCTACAACAATTACCCAACCATAGCCCTTTAGCCAATCGGCGAATACAACTTGACCGTTATGGACGCTATTAATATTAGTGCCTTCTTTTGCACCAATTAATACGCCTTTCCAATCAATACCACCATGTTTACGTTGGCCGAATGTGTGCTCTAACTTGCCTTTGCTCGGCCAGTCTAATTTGCCTTTGCTTTTATTTAGGCCGAGTAATTCAATTTTTTGTGTTTTTTCTTTTTCGAGTTCTTCAATCGTTGTTACTAACGTTTGTTGGTTTTCTTTTAAATAGTTTATTGAGCTTTTGGTGCTGTTGAGCTGAGCTTGTAAGTTTTTAAGATTAGCTTGGCGTTCACTTTGTGCATTAAGCAATGCAGTTTGACGTCTTTTTTGCTCATCAAATAAAAGCGCTAGTTTTTCTTGTGTTTTAACAAGCTCTTCTTGGTTTTGTACTATTTGCTGTTGAAGGTCTTTTAGATCTTCAATTTGTTCAATACGGGCTTTATTTAAGTAGTTGTAATAACTAAGTGTGCGCTCAAATTTTGCAGTGTCTTCTTGATTTAACAGCATTTTAGAGTAGTCGTCGCCACCGGCCATATAGGCGCTTTTAAGCTGCGCGGCTAAAATTTTCTGAAATTGAGTGCGCTTTTTATCGAGCTCATCGGCTTTATTTTGTAGCTCTTTTTGCTGTGTTTTAGTTTCTTTTACTGATTGCTCTGCCATGTTAAGTGCTTTGGCATTTTTAGCTATATCGAGTTCATGACTTTTGAGGTTTTTTTGGAGTTTAGCTATTTTTTTTCTTTGCGCGTTATATTCAGCTTGGCTTTGCTCAAGTGCATTTTGAACTTCTGATAAGTCTTTTTTAGTACGATCTTCATTAGCAACTGCAGATGCAGTCACTAATGAAGTGAGTATTAAACCGCACTTAATTAACCGGCTAATACGTCTATTCATGCGTTATTTCAACATCATGATAGGCGTGCCAGTCATTTCATTTGGTTGCTCCATGCCCATTAAGTGAAGCATTGTAGGGGCTACATCGCTTAATGCTTTACCTTGCATTGGTTCTGCATCGCGACCCACATAAATAAAATGTACAGGTTCGCTAGTGTGAGCTGTATGGGCTTGGCCTGTTTTAAGGTCTGCCATTTGCTCTGCATTACCATGATCAGCTGTTATTAGTGCTTCACCACCAAACTCTTCAAGTGCATCAACAACGCGGCCAATACAGCTATCTACCGCTTCACAGGCTTTAACTGCAGCGTCAAACACGCCAGAGTGACCAACCATATCGCCGTTAGGGTAGTTACAAATAATAGCATCGTATTTACCGCTTTTAATTGCAGCTACTAACTTGTCGGTCAGCATTTCTGAGTTCATTTCAGGTTGTAAGTCGTAAGTTGCAACTTGCGGCGAAGGAATTAGTTCGCGTGTTTCGCCTTCAAATTCGCTTTCGCGCCCGCCACTAAAGAAAAACGTAACGTGTGCGTATTTTTCGGTTTCTGAAATACGAAGCTGTGTTTTGTTATTTTTTTCAAACCACTCACCAAGTACATTTACTAACGGTGTTGAACCAAAGGCAATAGGTGCATCTATATCAGCTGCGTATTCTGTCATCATTACAAATGCGCTAAGCTTTGGTGTTCTTTTTCTTGCGAATCCATCAAAGTCAGGCTCAACAAAAGCGCGAGTAATTTCGCGGGCTCTATCTGCTCTAAAGTTGGCAAAAATTAGAGTGTCGCCATCGTTAATTGCGGCTGGCTCTGCACCTGTTGGTATAATAGTTGTAGCAGCTAGGAACTCATCGTTTTCGTCGCGCTCGTATGCTGCATTAAGTGCCTCTACGCCGTTATCAAAATTAAAGTCGCCTTCGGCTAGCGCTATTACATTGTAAGCTTTTTCTACTCGGTTCCAGCGGTTGTCTCTGTCCATTGCGTAATAACGGCCAATAAGTGACGCTAAACGACCGCATTTAAGTTCGCTAAACAATGCTTCAATACGTTCGATTGATGCTTTAGCGCTACGTGGAGGTGTGTCGCGGCCATCTAAAAAGCCATGAAAGTAAACTTCTTTAGCGCCACGTTTTGCAGCCAGTTTTATACTAGCAACAATGTGATCTTCGTGACTATGTACGCCACCTGGGCTTAAAAGTCCCATTATGTGAACGGCTTTGTCTGCTTTTACGGCTTTATCTATGTTTTCAACTAAGGCTGGTGTTGAATCAAATTCGCCATCGTTAATTGCTTTGGTGATACGAGTAAAATCTTGATAAACGATGCGCCCAGCACCTAAGTTTACATGGCCAACTTCAGAGTTACCCATTTGGCCATCAGGAAGACCCACATCTAAACCCGAAGCTGATATTAATGTGTGAGGGCGTGTTGCCCATAAATTGTCTAATACCGGTGTGTTAGCTGCAAGAATAGCATTGCTCTGCGTATCTTCGCGGTATCCCCAACCGTCTAAAATCATTAATACCAGTGGTTTTTTATGCTCTGTCATAATAGCTCCTGAAAATTAGTATCTGTTGATGGATACTGTGCACCTAAAAAGGTTTATTAGCGTAGTTTTAGCATACCGTGTTTTTAAGCTAGGATCAGCATTGAAAACAAGATATTAATTTTTTTCACTTACTTTATATATGGGAGGCTTTATCGTTTTTTAAACGTTTCTAAGTGCTCCTAAACTCGCATTTTAGGTTGGTTTGGGTATACTTGCGTGGCTAAAGTACAAAATCCTTAAAACATCACGTTTTAAAACATAATTTCATAGTGGAAGTAGAATGGATCAATATATTGAATTTATTACAAATCATCCCATTTTAAGCCTTGCTTGGGTTGGTATTGTTTTCCTTATTGTTAGTGGCTGGATAAAAAGTAAGTTTTCAGCTGTTCGTCAAATAAATCCTCAGCAGCTTACGTTACTTATTAACCGTGATGACGGCCAAGTAATCGATATACGTGCGCAAAAAGAGTTTAATGCAGGGCGTATTTCTGGCGCTGAGCACTTAAGCCCAGAGAATGCGAAAAAATCTGACTTTTCAAGCCTTGAAAAGTACAAGACTAAACCCATTATAGTTGTATGTACTACAGGTATGACTGCCCAAGGTACTGCAGCCGCTATGAGTAAAGCTGGTTTTGAACGAGTTTACTTATTAGCAGGTGGCATGGGTGCGTGGCAATCTGCCAGCTTACCAACTACAACAGGTCGCTAATCAGTTTAGCTAGGCCGATAGAGGATTTATTATGAGTAATGTTGTTTTATACACCAAGGCGTATTGTCCATTTTGTCAGCGTGCTCTTTCGCTTTTAAATAGCAAAGGCGTTGAATACACTAATTATGATATTGGTGTACAACCAGAGCTACGTGCTGAAATGATTACTAAAGCTGGTGGCGCAAGCACAGTACCGCAAATTTTTATTAATGATGAACATATCGGTGGCTGCGACGACATGATGGCTATTGAAGCGCAAGGTAAACTTGACGCTAAGTTAAACGCTTAATTTAATTATAATAACGAACAAGTTAGGAATAACAATGAACGAAGAAAATCAAAACGTAGCAGCTGCAGAAGCCGGTGCACAATTTACTATTCAACGTATTTACACTAAAGATGTATCGTTTGAAACGCCAAACTCTCCGGCCATTTTTCAAAAAGAATGGACGCCAGAAGTTAAGCTAGACTTAGATACACGCTCTAACAAACTAGACGAAGGTGTATTTGAAGTTGTTTTAGCACTAACTGTAACTGCTTCTCTTGGTGAAGAAACTGCGTTCTTATGTGAAATTCAACAAGCAGGTATTTTTACTATTGCTGAAGTTGAAGAAGTGCAACTTGCACACATGCTTGGTGCATTTTGTCCTAACGTGTTGTTCCCATATGCACGTGAAGCTGTTTCAAATCTTGTTAACCGTGGTACTTTTCCACAGCTTAACCTTGCGCCAGTTAACTTTGACGCACTGTTTGCACAATACATGCAACAACGTACTGCGCAAGCTGACCAGGTTACAGCAGACGCATAACCTATGAGTACAGCAACTACAGCTGTTACTGTATTAGGGGCGGGGTCTTATGGCACCGCCCTTGCTATTTGTTTAGCCCGAAATGGTCACCACGTGACACTTTGGGGAAGAAATAGCGACGACGTTGCCACGCTTGCAGCTGAGCGGAAAAATCAACGTTACTTACCTGATGCTCCTTTCCCAGACACTCTTACTCTTGAAGCTAACTTACAACATGCCGTTGCTAGCAGCGCTATTGTACTTGTTGTTGTACCAAGCCATGCTTTTGGCGACACACTTGCGCAGATTAAACCAGCATTGCAAGACGGTGCTAAAGTTGCGTGGGCAACGAAAGGGCTCGAGCCTAATACTGGACGTTTGTTACAAGAAGTGGCTTTACAAGAGTTAGGTGACGATATTCCGCTTGCGGTACTGTCGGGTCCTACATTTGCAAAAGAAATGGCAATGGGTTCACCTACAGCTATTTCAGTGTCTTCTACGTCACCAGAGTTTGCTCAGCAGCTCGCTGATTTACTTCATTGTGGTCGCTCATTCCGTGTTTATAACAATGATGATTTTATTGGTATACAGCTTGGTGGCGCGGTTAAGAATGTAATTGCCATTGGTGCCGGTATTTCGGACGGTGTTGGTTTTGGTGCTAATGCGCGTACTGCGTTGATCACTCGTGGTCTTGCTGAATTAACGCGATTAGGCTGTGCTTTGGGCGCAAAACCAGAAACTTTTATGGGAATGGCGGGTCTTGGTGATTTAATACTCACCTGTACCGACAACCAATCTCGTAATCGTCGATTTGGTTTAGCACTAGGTAAAGGCGAAAGCGTCGATGCTGCTATTGAGTCTATTGGCCAAGTAGTTGAAGGCTTTAGAAATACCAAAGAAGTGTATTTATTAGCGCAGCGTAGCGGTGTAGAAATGCCGATTACCGAGCAAATTTATAAAGTGCTTTATGAAAATAAAGATATGAAAGAAGCAGCAATGGCGCTATTAGGCCGAGAGCAACGTTCTGAATAATTTTATAAGCGTTTATAAAACTAAAAAACCGACGTTATGTCGGTTTTTTGTTGTTTAGCTCAAAGCTATTTACTGCGCGTTAGGAAAACCCAACTGGCGCCAAGACTCGTAGACAAACACAGCTACTGCGTTTGACAAGTTCATGCTGCGGCTATTGGCTTGCATAGGAATACGCACACGCTGCTCTTTTGGCAGTGCTTGGATCATATCGTCAGGCAAGCCGCGAGTCTCTGGGCCAAATACCAAGCAGTCACCCGCTTCGTAACTTGCTTCATGGTGAAACTGACTACCTTTGGTTGTACATGCATATATTTTTTTAGGCTTGCACTTCTCAAGGTAATCTTCAAAAGAAGCATGGCGTTGAACATGGCTAAATTCGTGGTAATCAAGGCCAGCACGCTTTACTCGTTTGTCGTCCCATTCAAAACCTAACGGCTCAATTAAATGCAGTGCATAGCCCGTATTTGCGCACAGACGAATAATATTACCTGTATTAGGTGGGATTTCAGGTTGGTATAAAACAATATCCAGCATAGTGAGCCTTTTAAATAATCTGTAGTTTAACGATTTTCAGTATACACGAAACCCTTCAAAAAAATGATATACTCACACTATTGAGTACTCCTAATTATCGGATTAAAACGTGCATAACCGTAGCTACGAATTTTGGGTTAAAACTTCCAGCATTGTTACCATGGTAATGGTTAGTTTAATGATTGGCGCAAAAACATGGGCGTGGCTTGCTTCGGGGTCGGCCTCAATGCTTGGCTCGTTAACTGATTCGTTAATGGATATAACAGCTACCGCTATGAGCCTTTTAGTTTTAGGTTACGCACTGCGCCCAGCAGATGACGATCACCGATTTGGACACGGTAAAGCCGAAGCACTTGCAGGACTTGGACAAGCCGCGTTTATTGCAGGCTCAGGTTGCTTACTTGCTTTTCATGGTATTGAGCGGTTATTTAATCCTATACAGTTAAGCCATTCTTTATTAGGTGTATGGGTAAGTATTTTTGCTATTGCGTGTACGCTGGTAATTGTATTTGTGCAAAACAAGGTGGTTAAGTATACCGATTCAATTGCAATTAAAGCCGACTCGGTACATTACAAAGGCGACTTAATATTAAATGCCGCTGTGCTATTAGCTATTTTATTAGCTTATTATGGTGTGTTGTATGCCGATCCTGTTTTTGCGATAGGTGTAGCGGGTTATTTACTTTATAACAGTTGGGATATTGCTCGCGATAGCGCCGATCACTTAATGGATAAAGAACTGCCAGATGATGAAAAGCAAAGCATATTTGATATAGCCAGAGCCCATGCAGATGTATACGGCGTGCATGATATTCGTACTCGCCAAGGCGGAAAAGTTAAGTTTATCCAAATGCACTTAGAGCTTGATGATCATTTAAGTTTAATACGTGCTCATAACGTAGCTGATGAAGTGGAGTCAATGCTTAAAGAACGTTTTGAATCTGAGGTAGATATACTGATCCACCTCGACCCTTTATCGGTACTTGCTAAGCCGTCACCGACTCACAAAACTGATACAAACTTTTAAGCAATGGCTGGCGTATTTCATCACGTTCAAAAAACAGTTCGTGTTTAGCGCCTTCAAAGCTTTTAAGTACTGTATTTGCGTGTCTGTTTGCTAATTTATATTGGGCATTGTTATCGACTACTTCGTCGTTTTGCGCACTGGCAATATAAAGTGGAATAGTCACGCTTAAGCTATCCATCGAAGTTATAAATGCAAACGTTGCATTTAACCAGCCGTAAGTAACACCGCCCAGCTGTAGTAATGGCTCTTCTTGATATGTTTGCCTAAATAACTCGTAACGCACTGGACTGCTGGTTAATACATTTGTAGCAAACTCATCAGGTATATAATCGGTTTGCCCTAGCGCGTAGTTGTCTTTTTGACCCAAAAGGGTAGCGGTACTGGCTATTAATTTAGCTAAAGGTTTTGGTGTGTTTTTTGTGTAAATATCAAGCATAGGGGCTGATAAAAACGCGCCACTAAAATTGTGTTCAAAATGCGCAAGGTAATCAAATGCAATAGCGCCGCCCATTGAATGACTCACTAATACTTTTTTGCCCTGCCAATAAGTATCCACAACTTGTTTATTAAATAAGTTTAGATCGGCACTGTAATCGTTAAATTGGTTAACGTGGCCTTTATGCTTATTTATTAAGTGGCGATAAGAGCGGCCTTGTCCTTGGTGATCGGCTATGAACACGGCAAAATTATTGTTATAAAGCTCCCACAACAACTCTTTATATTTATCTAACCCTTCAAGGCGCCCCGAACTGATAACAATGGCAGTTTGAGCTTTTTCAGGTATGGCATAAGCATAAAATAATTCCCCGTTAGGCGTATCTAAATAAGCTTTAATTAGCGTGTTTTTATAAAAGTTATTAATTGTTATTTGATTACTTTTAAGCTCACGCTCACTACTATAAAACATGGTTTACTCTTTTATTAATGGCAGCGTGATATTAGCACAAAGTCCACCCTCTGTTTTATTAGATAACACTAATTCACCGCCATGCGCAGTAATAGCATTTTTAGCAATCGCGAGCCCTAAACCTGTACCACCACTTACGCGGTCGCGCGCATCAGATTGCCTAAAAAAGGGTTCGCAAAGCTTGCTTAGTTGCTCATTTGGCACACCACAGCCATCATCACATATTTCTATATAAATGGCATCTGTGTGCTTTAGAGTAATGCTAATGGTGTTATTCGCGTACTTGATAGCGTTGCGAAGTAGGTTTTCGAGTGCACTGGCAATAAGGCTTTCATCACAATCAATGTTTACGTCTACAGCGCCCACTATATTTAGCTGCTTATTATTTTGTTTTGCTTCAAACTGCGCATCGTTAATAACGTGATCTACAATTATTTGTAATGATTGTTTTTGCAGTGAAAGTGCTTGGCTTTTTGCTTCTAAGCGAGACACTTGCAGTACGTCGGCAATCATTTTATCGAGTTGGTTAGCTTCTTTTTCTATGCGTAATAAATACGATTGGCTGGCATCGTTAGCTTGCATTTGTGCAAGGCCGGTAGCCATTTTTAAACGTGTAAGAGGCGAGCGTAACTCATGCGATATATCGGCTAATAAGCGCTTTTGCGAGCTAATTAAAAGCTCTAACTGATTGGCCATGCTGTTAAAATCTCGCCCAAGTATTCCTAGCTCATCTTTTCGGTTTACAGAAATATCGGCTCTTGCACTTAAGTTACCTGCAGATAATTTAATAGCGGCTTTTTTAAGACTATTTATAGGAGCTATTAAGTTACGGCTAAATACAAAGCTTAAAATAAGAGAGGCAACAATCGCGATGACTATTTTCATCCAATTAGGCATTAGCTTAAAGCGCATTATTAGCGGTGGTTGATGGTTAATATCTATTTCATAAAGATAAAAACTTCCTTCAGGCACGTTTATATTAACAGGGCCAAAGGCTTGATATTTTTCAGTAAAAATAATCTGTGGTGACATATTTTGAGTAAAGTTTAATAAACTTAAATCGATGCTATCAGGCACCTCTTTACTACTAAGAGAGTCTTCGCTTTGAGCTGCGCTTAAGTATAAAAGTTTACGCTTTGAGAGGCGAGGGTGTACTAATACATCACTTAGGCTGCGCTTATGTTTAATAGCAGTCCGCTCAATACTTTTGGCGGTATATATTAAGTTTTTTTTCATAGGGCCATAAAGCGGCTCGTTAGTTACCGCATTAATCGCGGTAATATTACTTAAAAATATAAGCGCTGCAACGGTGCCGATTATAGTTAACCAAAACCAAATAAATATTTTAAAAAACAGGTAATGCCCAGGATGTTTTAACCACGCAAAGTAAGTGCTTTTATTCGCCTTGGATAAAGACATAACCTGTACCTCGCATCGTTTTAATTCGCTCGCCTGTAATATGTTCTGCTATTTTTTTACGAATATTACTAACATGCATATCGATAGAGCGGTCGAATGAGGCTAAACGCCTACCCAGTACTTCTTCACTAATTTGCTCTTTACTAACCACTTCGCCTGCATTCTTACACAATAGCGTAAGTATTTCGTACTCTGTACCAGTAAGGGTTAATGTAGAGCCGTCTATTGAGGCCTCTCGCGCAGCTAGGTTAACAGTAATACCATTCACTAGTAACTTACTCGTTGTGGCTGCATTTAAGCTATTAATGTGTTCTATACGGCGTGTTATTGCTTTTACGCGGGCTAGTAATTCACGATGATTAAAAGGCTTTGGAATATAATCATCGGCGCCTAACTCTAGGCCAAAAATACGGTCAAAGTCTTCACCTTTTGCAGTAAGCATTATTACCGGTGTGAGTTTTGTTTGCCTAAGCTGTTTAAGTACTTCAAAGCCATCTAGCGTTGGTAACATTACATCTAGCAGTATAAGTGCGTAGTCATTTACTTGTGCTAGTTTAAGGCCTTGCTCACCGTCGTGTACGCTTTGTATTTCAAAGCCTTGGGCAGTTAAATATTCACTTAATAGCTCACAAAGGCCCGTATCGTCATCAATCATTAATAGTTTCATTTACAAACCCTTAGAGTTGTTTATAGCGTTATTTTACCCGCTAAATAGTGCAAAGGTGAATCTTTACACAACCTTTACACTGCTTTGCGTTACTTTGCGTTGAGTTAGGTATAGTTAACTCACTGGCTTAGCAGCCACAACCAACCCAATATTAAGGTAATGATTATGACTAAATTAAACACACTTTCAAAATTAGTACTTATCTGTGGCTTAGCAACAGCAACTCTTGGTGCTGGTAGCGTATTAGCTAAAGGCGACGGGCATAAGCAAGGCCATTCTCAAGCTCGTTTTTTACTTTCTGATCGCGGCGTTGAAAAATTAAACCTAACAGATGAGCAGCAAACTAAGCTAAAGGCTATTTTTGAAGCGCAAAAAACACAAATGAAAGCATTACGTGGCGACAATAAAGAAGCCCGTAAAGCGATGCGTGAAGCGCATAAAGCAAAAATGGATGCATTACTTTCGGCGGCAACATTTGACGAAAATGCAGCAAAAGAATTGTTAAACGAACGCCATGAAAAAGGTGAGCAATTCGGTTTAATTAAACTTAAAACTCAGCACCAAGTAATGCAAGTACTTAATGCGGAGCAAAAAGAGAAATTTGCTAAAATGCAAAAGCGTATGAATAAAAAGCACCGCAAACAAAAAAGTTAATTATAGTTTTTGTAAAGACTAAAAAACCAGCTTAATGCTGGTTTTTGTATTTAGGACATTATGAAGATAAATTACTTAAAAAAATCATCTTCATTTTTCGCCAGCATAGCTTCAATATCTTCAATCATGTCTTGGCTGAACTCATCAGCAGAGGTGATTGGCGCAGAAATTTTGTTATTTTCAAACGACCATTCACCTAAATCAATTAGCTGACAGCGCTTTGAGCAAAAAGGGCGAAACGGGCTTTGCTCTGACCATTCAACTTTAGTTTTACAGGTCGGGCAGTTTACAACAGTAGGCATAATTTACTCTCTACAATCTTTTTCTGCATTTTACATTACTTAGATATGAGTCTCTAGGTATAAGTCTCTAGATATAAGTAAGGCTCTGAACTTGGTGTTCAGAACCTTGTAGCCATTGCTATGGGCTTTTAAAAATTAGTTACGCGATTAATTTCACCAAGGGACGTAAGGCCATCGGCTGCTTTGCGTAAACCTGATAAACGTAAATTATTAAACCCGGCTTTAAGGGATACGTCAGCTATTTCAAGCGAGTTACCACCGCGCATAATAATTTGGGCAATTTCAGGGGTAATTTGCATTACTTCGTAAATACCCACTCGGCCTTTATAACCATCGGTACAGCTATCGCATCCTTTAGGAGTATACAACGTCATTTCTTCAATTTGCTTTGTACTGAATCCTTGGCGAGCTAGTTCTTCACTCGGAAGTTGTTCTGGCGTTTTACATTTAGGGCATAAACGACGTGCTAAACGCTGGGCTATAATTAAGCTGATAGAACTTGCTACATTATATGCAGGTACACCCATATTTAATAAACGGGTAATTGTTTCAGGCGCTGAGTTTGTATGCAATGTTGATAAAACCAAGTGACCTGTTTGCGCCGCTTTTATTGATATTTCTGCGGTTTCTAGGTCACGTATTTCACCTACCATAACTACATCAGGATCTTGACGTAAAAATGCACGCAGTGCGTTGGCAAAAGTCATATCGGCTTTAATATTAATTTGTACTTGGTTTACACCTTCAAGGTTAATCTCAACCGGATCTTCCGCAGTACTAATATTTCGCTCTGGCTGATTCAGTATATTTAAACCTGTGTATAGCGATACTGTTTTACCAGAACCCGTTGGCCCGGTTACCAATATCATCCCTTGAGGCTGGGCAAGCGCATCCATATAGAGCTTTTTCTGCTCAGGCTCGTAACCTAATACATCAATACCTAACATGGCGCTTGATGAATCAAGGATACGCATTACTATTTTTTCGCCCCACAAGGTAGGCATAGTACTCACACGAAAATCGATACTTTTGCGTTCAGTAATTTTTAGCTTTATACGACCATCTTGTGGTTTGCGTTTTTCGGCAATATCGAGTCGTGACATAACCTTAATTCGCGCAGAAAGCTTGGTAGCTAATGTATTAGGTGGGCTTGCCACTTCATGCAAAATGCCATCAATGCGAAAACGAATACGGTACTTGTGCTCGTAAGGTTCAAAGTGTAAATCAGAGGCGCCTTTCTTAATGGCATCCATTAAAATTTTGTTGATGTATACGATGATAGGCGCATCATCTTTATCGTCATCTTGCTGGGTTGTATCTTTTTGGCTTTCTGTATCTAAATCAGCAAATTCTTGAAATTCGTCATCGGTTAAATTTAAACTGCCAGCGGCATCTAGTAATTGCTCAATTTTGGCATCGAGTTGAACATAATCAACAACAACAACTTCGCATGAGAGACCGGTACTAAATTCAAAGTTTTCGAATGCGCCGTAATCTGTAGGATCGGATGCTGCTATATAAACTTTTCGATCTTTTTGAACAAGCGGCAAAATGTGATGCTTGCGAATAAGTTTTTCTTTTACAAGATCGGCCGGGATTTTTGTAGGATCAAAATCTTTTAAATCAAAATAGGGTACGCGAAACAAATCGATACATTGTGCAGCTAGATCATTACTATCGATTTTTCCACATTTAGAAATAAGCTCAGCTGTTGAGGCAAATTCATTTTGTTTGTTTTTAACCGTGTCGGCATCAATGCGGCCAAGGGTTATAAATTTTCTCAATAACGGTGAGTTAATATTCATTGCGCACCTGTTTTATTCCTTCAATAGTAAGCAATTTATCAGAAAAAAGAAGGGGATTACATCACCTTTCATTCTTTGTTGTGATTTTACTAACTAAAATACGAGTTTGTGTGAGTTAGGACAGTGTTAATGTGAGTTAGTTTTGTTGTGTAATGCATATTGTAGATACTTTTTATGTAGATCAACAAGTTCTATATGCACTAGGTTTAAACTACGGTCGTTATTTAAAATATCATCCGCTTTTTGCTGTTTATCGGCACGTGACATTTGCGAGGCAATAATACTTTTAACTTGCTCAATACTTGTGTTATCACGTTTTGCTGTACGCGCTATTTGAACAGAGGTTGGCACGTCAATAAGTAAGGTATGGTCGCAATACTTATCAAGGTTATTCTCAAACAATAATGGCGCGACTAAAACAGCATAAGGGCTAGTTGCATTATTTAAATCGTTTAGTATTTTTATCCGTATAAGAGGGTGCAGTAACGCATTAAGCCATTCTTTGTCATTGTTGTTAGTAAATATTTTTGCGCGAAGCTCTGCTCTATTTAATGTGCCATCAGGCAATAAAACATGTTCACCAAAGTGTTGGGTAATCGCTTTTAGACCTTTGCTGTTTGGCTCTACTACTTGACGCGCAATTATATCAGCATCAACTATTGTAATACCAAGCTCTTCAAACATATTACTAACGGCTGTTTTACCACAGCCAATACCGCCTGTTAAACCTAATACCCAGCTGTTTACTTTAGTAATTTGCTCACTCACTTTAATAACCAATTAAATTAAAATAAGCGCCTTGAATTTGGTTGCCCCAAAGCATTGCAATCCATCCAGCTATCGCTAAATAAGGCCCAAAAGGGATAGGGGTCGCTTTGTCTTTACCTTGAATACTCAACAGTGCAATACCAATAATGGCACCTACTACGCTCGAAAGCAGAATAATAGTAAGCAGGGACTGCCAGCCAAGTAACGCCCCAAATACAGCAAGCAGTTTAAAGTCGCCATAGCCCATGCCCTCTTTACCGGTTAATAACTTAAATAACCAAAATACGCTCCATAAGCTTAAATAACCGCAAGCCGCACCAATAATGGCATCAGTAGGTGTAATTGTGTAACCTAATACCGAGGCAATAAGTGCAAGCCACAAAAGCGGAAGTGTAAGTTGATCTGGCAGTAACATATGGTCAATATCAATAAAGGTTAGTGCTACTAAAATCCACGTTACAAAAATATATAAAAGGGCTTGCTCGGTCGCACCAAAGCTATAGGCAACAATTAAACTTAATACGGCAGTAATTAGCTCTACAGCAGGATATCGGGCCGAAATAGGATTATTGCAACTTGCGCATTTACCTTTTAATATTAACCAACTAATTATAGGAATATTCTGCCAAGGCTTAATGGCTGTTTTACATTTAGGGCAGGTAGAGTTGGGTTTTACTAAGTTAAAAGGCTCGTTGATATTGGCTTGTTTAGATTTATTCCCTGTAAGTTCATCTACTAACAGTAGTCTGCATTCACTTTGCCACTCGCGCTGCATCATTAACGGTAAGCGGTAAATAACTACATTTAAAAAGCTACCAATACATAAACTCATTAAGCCAATTGTGGTTAAGTAAAACCACAGTTGGCTTTGCATTACTTCTATAATACTTTGCATCATACTACCTGAATACTGTTCTAAAAATTAAGTGAAATTATTATCACAAAGAGAATTGAAAGAGAGTAAATGAGAAAACATTAATAGCTATACCTTATCAAAAAAGTAAGCTTCTCTTTTATTTCCTGTAAATTATTATTTTTGGTAATTAAATTACAGAACCTAATTGGAAAATAGGTAAGTACATTGCAATAATCAAACCACCAACAAGTACACCGAGTACGGCCATAATAAGTGGCTCAAGCAGGCTCGATAGGCCATCTACTGCATCATCAACTTCTTGCTCGTAAATAGTGGCTACTTTTGCGAGCATGCTATCTAATGAGCCAGACTCCTCACCAATCGCGACCATCTGTATTACCATATCAGGAAATATTTTTGAGTTACGCATTGCCCAGTTCATCTGATTACCAGAGCTAACCTCGAGTTTTATATCTAAAATAGCGTAACGATAAACAGCATTACCTGAAGCACCGGCAGCAGAATCAAGTGCATCAACTAATGGAACACCAGCGGCGAACGTAGTCGAAAGCGTTCGCGCATAGCGAGCAACGGCTGCTTTATTTAAAATCATACCGATAACAGGGAGTTTAAGTATTAATCGATCAGTTGCATCTCTTAATTTTTGGCTTTTCAGCAGTGCTTCTTTATAGCCATAACCAAACGCAGCAATAATTAATGCAATTACCCACCAATATTCTTGCATGAATTCAGATATTGCAATCACGAGTAGAGTAAATGCAGGTAACTCAGCTCCAAAACCAGCAAAAATATCTTGGAATTGTGGAACAACAAAAATTAATAATATGGATGTAACAATTAGTGCTATGACTAATACAGCTATAGGGTAGAACATTGCTTTTTTAATTTTCGATTTTAAAGCTTCTGATTTTTCTTTGTACAAAGCGACACGATCAAATATTTTATCAAGTGCGCCTGATTGCTCGCCAGAGGCAACTAAGTCACAGTATAAATCATCAAAATAACGAGGATGTTTTCTAAGCGCTGTAGATAAAGGTTGGCCTGCTTTTACTTCATCAGCAATAGTTTCCATTAATTTACCGAGACTTTTATTTGTTGCTCCAGTACCAATCATTTCTATTGATTGGATTAATGGCACGCCAGCCATGAGCATAGTTGCAATTTGCCTTGTGACCATTGCAATATCTTTGGGGGTTATTTTTTGAAGGCGAGTTCCAAAAAGAGGTTTAGGTTTCCGTTTTACTTTTGATGGTGTAATACCTTGTTTTCTAAGTTGAGCTTTTACAAGAGCAATACTATTTCCTGTAAGCTCGCCTTCAAGTTTTTTGCCTCTTGCACTTACTCCAACCCATACAAAGGTATCTTGCCCTTTTTTTTCTTGTTGTTTAGCCATTATGATCCTGAATATAAGTATGAGGTATAAGATTTAATCGAATAATATATAATAGCTACAAAGTTGAACTTAAACAATTGATGCAGCTACTTTTAGTACTAAATAAATTACGGAGAATTTAAAGTGTTTTCTAAAAATATTAATAAAAAATTAAAGTGGTCAGGTATACACTTTATTACAGGCGTTATTTTATTATGCTTACTTGGATTATTTATTATAAATGTTTGGTTTGATAATGGGCGTTATTTATTAACTGATTTATTTGGTTTAGCTGTAATCATTTTATCATTAGACTTAATTCTAGGGCCTTTATTGAGTTTATGGTTACTTTCACCAATTAAATCATTTAAAGAAAATGTAATTAATATTAGCGTCATTTTGCTACTTCAGTTTAGCTCTTTAGCCTATGGAGTGTTGCAAATAGACAGCCAAAGGCTCGCGTACATCATAAAATGGCAAGGTTCTTACTTTGCTGTTACTAAAAGCGATTCAAGGAAAGGTGATAACCAAGAGCAATTTTATACATTTAAAGAACCTGCAGTTGGAAGTGAGCTGAGAGCTAGTTATGAAAGTCAAATCAAGAGCTCAATTTCGCCAATTGAAATGTTTGAGTTTTTTGAAAAATCAAGTTTTGAAAAAGAGTGCGGAACAATATGTGGGGTCATTACAAAAAAAGGTGTTGTAAATGTAACAAAAGAAAACAAAGAGCTAGCTTTTAACAAGTCCCTTCATTGATACATGTACTAAGGGGGGAAACCTCCCATAGCAACTGATTGGAGTTTATCGTTGCAGTCATAATATAAGTATCTCCAGAGTTTGATACAGATGCTTCACTTGTTGCAGTTGATTTTATTTGATAAGTACCAGATGAGTTGGATATTTCTATATCAGATATGTAGTTAGGTGCTATATAGTCCGATTTTTTAGAGCTTGTTTTTTCAAAAGAATCACATTCATTAAGAGCATGCTTAATATAAAAGCAAATCTCTACTTGGCGTTGAAGTGCGTTAGAAGCAAGAACAACCTCGGTAAATTTAGAACGTTTAAAGTGATTGTTATAAGCAGGTAGAGCTAATGATATTAATATCCCCATTATAGCGATAACTATCATCAGCTCTATTAAAGAGAAGCCGTTGGCTTTTCTCATATTTAAAACTTAATTAACAAAGACCAGCAGCAACACAATCACCAGCTTGAGTCCAAACTAGGGTACCATTTGTTGCTTTCGGAGTTAATTCATATTTTTTCCCATCTACAGTTGTTGCACCTGTAGCCGTTACAACAGCTGTTTCAGCTGTTAAGCCAACAGAGGCAACATGAGTCCCTGCTTTAGCACCTGCTTCATCTAAGCCAATTTTTGCAGGTGTATCACAATTTTTCAAATCGCCGGCTCCACGAGTTTGAAAACAAACATCAACTAAACCCTTAGCTGATGATGCAGCAAGTACAACCTCAGAGAAGCGTGCTTTTTTAGTGTAAGTTTGATATTGCGGTAAAGCAATCGCAGCAAGAATACCGATGATTGCGATAACAATCATTAATTCAATTAGGGTGAAACCCTGTTGTTTTTGAGTCATTGTTTTCATGTTTCCTCTCCTAAAGGATAGATTTTTGTAACTTAAATCACTTAAGCGGCAAAATGCCTCACTTAATTTAACTGATTTACTTTACAGTTTTACTTAAAATTAATTTTATTACACTTTAGCTTTAGAGTATGAAACACAAAAGCCGAATGTGAATTCATTATGTTTAGTACTAATTATAAAAGTTTACTAAGTGCACTACATGTTGTAGCAACAGATAGTATAGGCATAAAGTAAGTAGTTTAGTTGTTTTAGTTTTTAATTATGTCTTTAAAAACTAAAAGTACTAATTATTTATGACTACCTTTTTAAATAAAATAGTACAACAGAACTAGTCTACCATTTTATTTTAGTATTTAGCACGTATCATATTATAAAAAAGCGATGTTATTTAACAATTTGTTACAAAGTAAGCCTTTTGGGTTATTTAATGCTTTTTTACTTAACTTGTCAATTAATTAGCGGTATTAATTACCCATTATTGCTTTAAAATCACTCAAAACGCATCGATAAATCGATTGATTGTAAGTTTTTTGTTAATGCCCCGCTTGATATAAAATCGACACCTGCTTGTGAATAAGTTCTGAGCGTTTCTAGGGTCATATTGCCTGAAACCTCTAATTTTGCGCGCTTATTGGTTAAAATTACGGCTTGCTTAATTTGTTCTACGCTAAAATTGTCTAGCATAATTATGTCGGCGCCAGCTTCAATTGCTTGCTTAAGTTCTGGGAGTGATTCTACTTCTACTTCGACAGGTTTGTTTGGGTGATTTTGTTTAGCTTGAGCAACGGCTTTGTTTATTGTGCCACAAGCCGCTATATGATTTTCTTTAATTAAAAATGCGTCAAATAAACCAATTCGGTGATTTGCACCCCCGCCACATTTTACTGCGTATTTTTGAAGAGCGCGCAGACCTGGTATGGTTTTGCGTGTATCAAGTAGTTGCGTTGTTGTACCACTTAACTCTTTTACATAATGTGCTGTAGTAGTTGCAGTGCCTGATAAAGTTTGCACAAAGTTAAGTGCAGTACGTTCGGCGGTTAATATTGAACGAGCCGAGCCAATAGCGGTAAATAATGTGCTGTTTGCTTTAACTGAGTCGCCATCATTTATGAGTACATTAACTTCAACACTTGGGTCTACTTGTTCAAATACTTCAAGGATGATGTCTTTTCCGCAAAAAATACAGTCTTCTCGAGTGATTACTTTGGCGCTTGCTTGCTCGTTTTGTGGGATTAGTTGCGCAGTAATATCACCTTCTTGCGCGGTTTGATAATTTAAATCTTCGTCAAGTGCAAGAGTAACAAGCTGAGTAATAAGGGAGTGCGAAATAGACATAGGATGCTCATAAGCGTTAATAAATTAAGCAAATTTTACTATGTTTATAAAAGAAAGAGAAGCGATTGCCTTTTCGCCAATCTAAATATAAACGCAAAGTAAATTCGCACCTACGCGTTGGGCTAAATTATTTGTAGGAGAGGTTTTATACTTCGCTTGTTACTATCATTTTTTTAATAAATCCTTTAGCATCAGCGCTATGTATATCTTGGTATTTATATAATAAACGTATCATGAAAATAGATTTAAGCGGTGTTTTAACTACGGTAGCGCAGCGGCCTTGTTCGCATTTTGATGAGCGCCCTGTTGAGGCTGAAATTTCTTTATTGGTAATTCACAATATATCTTTGCCAGCCGGGCAGTTTGGAACGCCTTTCGTTGATGCGTTATTTATGGGGAATGTCGATTGTAGCGCACACCCGAGCTTTAGCGACTTAAAGGGGTTACGTGTATCGGCCCATTGCTTTGTAAAGCGCACCGGTGAGGTTATACAATATGTACCTTTTGAAAAGCGTGCTTGGCATGCTGGGCAATCTGAGTTTGAGGGCGTGCCTGCTTGTAATGACTTTAGTATTGGCATTGAGCTTGAAGGTACCGACACCACACCATATTCTTTAGCGCAGTACAAAACATTAACTACACTTAGTAAACATATAATGCAGCGCTATCCAAAAATTACCCCTTCGCGTATTGTGGGGCATTGCGATATTGCCCCTGGACGTAAAACCGATCCCGGCAGTAGCTTTAATTGGCCATTGTTTTTTAATATGCTTGAACAACTAAGTTAAGAGAGTTATTCCCATGATTTTAGTTTCTATAATAATTGCATTAATACTAGAGCGCTTAGGGGCTCGGTCTAATTACTGGCAGATAAGTTATTACGCAAATGGTTATTTAAATCGCTCTAATAAATTACTTGGTGATAAGGGCTTATTTAGCTCTGCACCGGGCTTTTTAATTTGGCTACTACTCCCGGTAATAGCTATGGCACTAATTTATTGTTTATCTGATTTTGTTTTGTGGCAGTTGGGCATTAATATCGCGGTGCTTTTGGTTTGCTTTGGTTGTGCTAAGCAGCGTGCTTTATATAAGTCGTATTTAAATGCGTTAACGCGAGATGACGGTACTGCTGCATCATTATATGCGCTGCAAATAGGGCAAAAGCGTACTGAAGGCGAAGAAAACGGTGAAACCTTTGGGCAAACATTGGCGTGGGTGAACTTTAGATTTTACTGTGCGGTTATTTTTTGGTTTGTTGTTTTAGGCGCTCCAGGTGCGGTTTTATATGCACTGGTACGTACTTTAGCTGATTTAGTACGAGAAGATCATAAAGTAATATTTGCTAAGCGTTTTAAACTTATACATAAACTCCTATTTTGGCTCGATTGGTTACCTGCGCGTATTACAAGCTTTGGTTATTTAGTAATAGGTAACTTTAATAAAGGCACGAGCTGTTGGTTACGTTACGTACTTAACTTTAAATCTCCAAACCGAGAAGTAGTAACATGTACTGCGCTGGCTGCAGAGCAAGTTGAAAAGCGTTATTACGGCTGTACCTACGAAGCCACTTGTATGATTAAGCTGGTTAAGCGTAATGTGCTTTTTTACTTAGTACTTATAGCGTTGCTGACATTATTTGGCGGGCTATCGTAGTCGCGATTTTACATCGCGCATTGTGGTTTGTGGTTGGGTCATTGGTCGGTTAATATCGCTATAATGTCGCGGGGTAAACCCGCTGCTACGATATTTGCGTAGTCGCGATTTTATATCGCGCATTGTGGTTTGTGGTTGGGAGGTTAGTTGTCAAATGTCGCGGGGTAAATCCGCTGCTACGATATTTGCGTAGTCGCGATTTTACATCGCGCATTGTGTTTTTCGGTTGGGAGATTAGTTGCCAAATATCGCGGGGTAAACCCGCTGCTACGATATTTGCGTAATTGCGATTTTACATCGCGCATTGTGTTTTACGTTTAGGTAATTACTTGCACAATAGTCGCGGGGTAAACCCGCTGCTACGATATTGCGTAGCCGCGATTTTACATCGCGCATTGTGTTTTACGTTTAGGTAATTACTTGCACAATAGTCGCGGGGTAAACCCGCTGCTACGATATTGCGTAGTCGCGATTTTACATCGCGCATTGTGTTTTACGTTTAGGTAATTACTTGCACAATAGTCGCGGGGTAAACCCGCTGCTACGATATTGCGTAGTCGCGATTTTACATCGCGCATTGTGTTTTACGTTTAGGTAATTACTTGCACAATAGTCGCGGGGTAAAACCGCTGCTACGATATTGCGTAGTCGCGATTTTATATCGCGCATCGTGTTTTTTTGGTTGGGAGATTAGTTGCCAAATGTCGCGGGGTAAACCCGCTGCTACGATATTGCGTGATCGAAATTTTATAGCGCGTATTATGTTTTATATTTAGTGGACTGATCGTGTGTAAATTGCAGCTATTTCTTTGGTACTTTTATCCTGTTATTAATTTCTTTAATAAATTCAACTAGAGTTAACACTCTATTTTTCTGGTCAGACCAGTTGTTTTCATCCTATTAACGTTATAACAATTTTTGTAAATTGCGCATTGTTTAATCTTCGTTCAAAATGCGTTACGCTACTTTAATTGCTCAAGTTACCTGTAAATTGACAGCTAATAAGGTTTTTGATACCGTATTGAAAATTTTTGGTATGACCAATTTACCTTTTGGGTAAATCATACTACTCAAAGCCCCGCTTTATGGGCTCTTGGTATTTATACAACGCGGACGTTGATTCATGTCTTTAAAGATCAAAGCAGCAAAGTTATCTGATGTTATTTTACAGCAACTCGAGAACATGATTCTTGAAGGCTCGTTAGCACCAGGTGAAAAGTTGCCACCAGAGCGTGAACTAGCAAAGCAATTTGAAGTGTCTCGCCCGTCACTGCGTGAGGCAATTCAAAAATTAGAAGCGAAAGGTTTAGTTACGCGTCGCCAGGGTGGCGGCACGTTTGTAAAAAATCAGCTCGAAGAAGGGCTTACTGATCCACTTTTTGATTTGATTAGTAAACACCCTGAGTCGCAGTTTGATTTACTTGAATTTCGTCATGCATTAGAAGGGATTGCTGCTTACTACGCGGCACTGCGCGGGACCAGCAACGATTTTAGCAAAGTGAAAGAAAGCTTTGATAAAATTGCCCTAGTTAATGATGATTTACAGCAAAAAGCAAAAGCAATTAATGCATTTCACTTTAGCGTGGCAGAAGCTTCGCATAATGTGGTGTTACTGCATTTAGTAAGAGGCATGAAAGCGCTGCTTGAGCAAAATGTATTGCAAAATTTAACTGTTTTATTAAAAAAGTCAGATATTAGCAGTCAGTTAGCCGAGCACAGGCGTTTATTAATGGATGCCGTTATTGACGGTAATCCAGAACAAGCCCGTTTAGCAAGTAATGCGCACTTAGCATTTATCGAAGAAGCACTACTTGAAGCAGGCAAAGAACATTCGCGAATTGAACGTAGTTTAAGACGCACTAAACAAAATTAAGTTAGTACATAACTACTTTGAACACACAAATTAAGTAGCTGTGATATTAAATTAACAATATTCGTATTTTAAACATAAGGAAACCTCCATATGTCTGAAGTCAATAAAATTGACGTAGACGCGCTAGAAACACAAGAGTGGTTACAAGCTCTTGAATCAGTTGTGCGCGAAGAAGGTGTTGAACGAGCTCAGTTTTTACTTGAGCAAGTATTAGAGCAAGCCCGTTTAGACGGCGTTGATATGCCAACGGGTATTACCACGAACTACGTTAATACTATTCCTGTAGATCAAGAACCTGCTTACCCGGGTGATGTAAATCTTGAGCGTCGTATTCGTTCAATTATACGTTGGAACGCGATTATGATCGTTCTACGTGCATCTAAAAAAGATCTCGACTTAGGCGGCCATATGGCGTCTTACCAATCATCTGCTGCATTTTATGAAGTGTGTTTTAACCACTTTTTTAAAGCACCAAATGATGTAGACGGTGGTGACTTAGTTTATTACCAAGGTCATATTTCTCCTGGTATTTATGCACGTGCATTTGTTGAAGGTCGTTTATCTGCTGCACAACTAGATAACTTCCGCCAAGAAGTTGATGGCGAAGGCTTACCATCGTACCCACACCCTAAGTTAATGCCTGAATTTTGGCAGTTCCCTACGGTATCAATGGGCTTAGGTCCTATTTCGTCTATTTACCAAGCACGCTTCTTAAAATACTTAGATGGTCGTGGCTTAAAAGATACTAAAAACCAACGTGTATACGCGTTTTTAGGTGACGGTGAAATGGATGAGCCAGAATCACGCGGTGCAATCTCTTTTGCTGCACGTGAAAAATTAGATAACCTTTGTTACTTAGTTAACTGTAACTTACAGCGTTTAGACGGCCCAGTTATGGGTAACGGTAAAATTATTCAAGAGCTAGAAGGCTTGTTTAAAGGCGCTGGCTGGAACGTAATTAAACTAGTGTGGGGCAGCGGTTGGGATATTCTTCTAGCTAAAGACACAACGGGTAAATTACTACAGTTAATGAACGAAACTGTTGATGGCGATTACCAAACATATAAAGCTAAAGATGGCGCGTACGTACGCGAAAACTTCTTTGGTCGTTACCCAGAAACAGCTGCACTTGTTGCTGACATGACAGATGACGAAATTTTCGCGCTTAAGCGTGGTGGTCATGAGTCATCAAAATTATTTGCTGCATTTAAAAAAGCAGAAGACACTAAAGGCCGTCCAACTGTAATTCTTGCTAAAACTGTAAAAGGTTACGGCATGGGTGAAGCAGCGGAAGGTAAAAACATTGCGCACCAAGTGAAAAAAATGGACATGTCGCATGTTGCGCATTTACGTTCACGCCTTGGTCTTGATGATTTAGTATCTGAAGAGCAACTTGCAGAACTACCTTATTTAGAACTTGAAGAAGGTTCACCTGAGTATAAATACCTACATGCTCGTCGTGATGAACTTAAAGGTTATACACCTAAGCGTATTCCACGTTTTAGTGAAAAACTTACGTTGCCAGAAGTAGACGCATTTAAGCCGCTACTTGAAGAACAAAAACGTGATATTTCTACGACTATGGGTTTTGTTCGTGCACTTAATATCTTATTAAAAGATAAAGGCATTGGTAAAAACATCGTACCAATTATTGCCGATGAAGCGCGTACATTTGGTATGGAAGGTTTATTCCGTCAAATCGGTATTTACAATCCGCATGGCCAAAACTATACGCCACAGGATCGTGATATTGTTTCTTACTACAAAGAAACTGTATCAGGGCAAGTGCTTCAAGAAGGTATTAATGAGTTAGGTGCAATGTCGTCATGGGTTGCTGCTGCAACTTCATACAGCACTAACGATTTACCAATGATCCCATTCTACATTTACTACTCTATGTTTGGTTTCCAACGCGTTGGCGACATGGCATGGATGGCGGGCGATCAACAAGCACGTGGTTTCTTATTAGGTGCTACTGCGGGTCGTACAACGTTAAATGGTGAAGGCTTGCAACACGAAGATGGTCACAGTCATATTCTTGCTAATACGGTTCCTAACTGTATTTCATATGACCCAACTTACGCGTTTGAAGTTGCTGTTATTGTACAAGACGGTATTCGTCGTATGTACGGTGATGACCAAGAAAATATTTACTACTACCTAACGCTTATGAACGAAAACTACCATCAGCCAGCTATGCCAGAAGGCGCTGAAGAAGGTATCCGTAAAGGTATTTACAAGCTTGAAAGTTACGAAGGTAAAAAAGCCAACGTACAGCTATTAAGCTCAGGTACTATTATGACTGAAGTGCGTAAAGCCGCTACGATTCTAAGCGAAGAGTATGGCATTGCGTCTGACGTGTTCTCTGTAACGTCTTTCAACGAATTAACGCGTGAAGGTCAAGATGTTGAACGTTTCAACATGCTTAATCCTGAAGGCGAGCAAAAAACAGCATTCATCACAAGCGTATTAAACGACTCTGTGACTGTTGCAGCAACGGATTACATGAAAAACTACGCAGAACAAGCGCGTTCATTCATTCCAAGCAGCAACTACAAAGTGTTAGGTACCGATGGTTACGGTCGTTCTGATAGCCGTGAAAACCTACGTCGTCACTTTGAAGTTAACGCGGGCTACGTTGTTGTTGCTACGTTATCTGAACTTGCTAAACGCGGTGAAGTTGAGAAGTCAGTAGTTGTTGAAGCACTTAAAAAGTTCAACATCGACACTAACAAACTTAACCCACTGTACGCATAAGAGGTTTGCAATGAGTATTGAAATTAAAGTACCAGATATTGGTGACGATGAAGTAGAAGTAACCGAAATATTAGTAAGCGTTGGCGACAAAGTAGATGTGGACCAATCATTATTAAATGTTGAAGGCGACAAAGCATCAATGGAAATACCTGCTTCGCAAGCGGGTACAGTTAAAGAAATTAAAGTAAACGTTGGCGACACCGTTACAACTGGCTCTTTAGTATTTTTGTTTGAAGGCGAGAGTGAAAGCACTGGTGAAGAAAAAGCATCAGCCGCTGCTCCAGCTAAATCTGAAGAGGCAGCACCTGCTGCTTCTACAGGTTCTTCAACTAAAGAAGTAACCGTACCAGATATTGGCGATGATGAAGTTGAAGTAACTGAAATCATGGTTGCTGTTGGCGACACCGTTTCAGAAGAGCAATCTATCTTAAACGTGGAAGGCGACAAGGCAGCAATGGAAGTTCCCGCTCCATTTGCCGGTATAGTTAAAGAAATTAAAGTCGCCGCTGGCGATACAGTTAAAACAGGCTCATTAGTGTTTGTTTTTGAAGTAGCAGGAAGTGAATCTGCAGCACCGGCTAAAGAGTCGGCTCCTGTAGAAGCGCCAGCAGCTAGCTCAACAGCAAACGCAGCACCAAGTACTAAAGAAGTAAATGTACCTGATATTGGTGGCGATGAAGTTGAAGTAACTGAAATTATGGTTGCAGTTGGCGATACGGTTGAAGAAGATCAATCAATCTTAAACGTTGAAGGCGACAAAGCTGCAATGGAAGTACCTGCTCCATTTGCCGGTACAGTTAAAGAAATTAAAGTAGCCGCTGGCGATAAAGTATCGACTGGCTCATTAATTTTTGTATTTGAAGTTGCAGGCAGCGCGCCAGTAGCAGTATCTGCACCAGCTGAAAAATCAGCACCTGCAGCTGCGGCTAAAACCGAGTCGGCACCGGCTCAAGCGGCACCAGCAAAAGCAAGTAATGAAAGCTTCACAGAAAACAGCGCGTATGCTCATGCATCACCTGTTGTTCGCCGTTTAGCGCGTGAGTTTGGTATTAACCTAGCTAATGTTAGAGGCACTGGTCGCAAAGCCCGTATAGTTAAAGAAGACGTGCAAAACTACGTTAAAAACTTAGTTAAGCAAGTTGAGTCGGGTCAATTATCTGCAGGTAGTAGCGCTGGTGGTAGCGAGCTTGGTCTTATTCCATGGCCTAAAGTTGATTTTGCTAAGTTTGGCGAAATTGAAGAGCAAAAGCTGTCTCGTATTCAAAAGCTATCAGGCAAAAACTTACACCGTAACTGGGTGCAAATCCCACATGTTACACAGTTTGACGAAGCTGATATCACAAGCCTTGAAGTATTCCGTAAAGAGCAAAATGTGCTTAGCGAGAAGAAAAAGCTGGGTGTTAAAATTACGCCGCTTGTGTTTGTAATGAAAGCAGCTGCAAAAGCACTTGCTGAATTTCCAAAATTCAACTCATCGCTTTCTGAGGACGGCGAAAGCTTAATCCTTAAAAAGTACATTAACATTGGTGTTGCAGTTGATACGCCAAACGGTTTAGTTGTACCAGTGTTTAAAGATGTTGATAAAAAAGGCATTATTGAACTATCACGCGAATTAATGGAAGTATCTGTTAAAGCACGTGACGGGAAGCTTACATCGTCTGATATGCAAGGTGGTTGTTTTACTATTTCTAGCCTTGGCGGTATTGGCGGTACGGCATTTACGCCGATTGTTAATGCACCAGAAGTGGCTATTTTAGGTGTGTCTAAATCTGAAATGAAACCTAAATGGAATGGCAAAGAGTTTGAACCAAAACTAATGGTTCCGCTGTCTATGTCATACGACCATAGGGTTATTGACGGAGCCTTAGCTGCACGCTTTACTGTGACTCTTGCAAGTTACATGAGCGATATTCGCCAATTGGTGATGTAATCGCTGGACAATGAATAGAATCAAATCCCAGCCAGTTGTTTTTAGCTGGGATTTTTACCATTTGCAATGATACAATCTTTGCACAAATTTGTGATCTGCTCTCACTTTCTGCCTTGCAGAAACATGGCAGTTAAACTTTAGGGCAGTGTCCCGTTCAAACAATTAAGGTAATAGCATGAGCAACGAATTAAAAACTCAAGTTGTTGTACTAGGCGGTGGTCCTGGTGGTTACTCTGCGGCATTCCGCGCTGCTGACTTGGGCTTAGAAGTTACATTGGTAGAATCTCGTGAAACATTAGGCGGCGTATGTCTTAATGTTGGTTGTATTCCTTCAAAAGCACTTTTACACGTAGCTAAAGTGATTGATGATGCAGCTGAAATGTCATCTCATGGTGTTACTTTTGGCGCACCAAAGATCGATCTTGACCAAGTTCGTACTTGGAAAGATTCTGTAGTTGGCCAGTTAACTGGTGGACTAGAGGGCATGGCTAAAATGCGTAAAGTGAAAGTTGTATCTGGTTACGGCAAATTCACTGGCAGCAATACTTTAGTAGTTGAAGGCGAGAAAGACTCTACAACTATCACGTTTGATAACGCGATTATTGCAGCAGGTTCTAAACCAGTTAACTTACCTTTCATCCCACAAGATGACCGTGTAATTGATTCAACTGGCGCGCTAGAGCTTAAAGATGTACCAGAAAAACTACTTGTACTTGGTGGTGGTATTATCGGTCTTGAAATGGGTACGGTTTACCGTGCACTAGGTTCTGCAATTGATGTTGTAGAATTTGCTGACCAATTAGTTCCAGCAGCTGATAAAGACATTATCAAAATTTACCAAAAATACGTAAGCAAAAAATTCAACGTAATGCTTTCAACTAAAGTTGTTGGTGTTGAAGCTAAAAAAGATGGCTTATACGTAACGTTTGAAGGTAAAAACGCACCAGCAGAACCTGTACGTTACGACAAAGTGCTTGTTGCAGTTGGCCGTACTCCAAACGGTAACTTACTTGATGCTGAAAAAGCGGGCGTAAACGTTGATGAGCGTGGCTTTATTAATGTTGATAAGCAATTACGTACTAACGTAAGCCATATTTTTGCAATTGGTGACTTAGTTGGCCAGCCTATGCTTGCGCATAAAGCGGTTCATGAAGGTCATGTTGCTGCAGAAGTTATTTCTGGTCAGAAGCATTTCTTCGACCCTAAATGTATTCCTTCGATTGCGTATACTGACCCAGAAATCGCTTGGGTAGGTGTTACTGAGAAAGAAGCAAAAGAGCAAGGCCTAAAAATTGAAACTGCGGTATTCCCGTGGGCAGCTTCTGGTCGTGCTATTGCATCATCTCGTACTGAAGGTTCTACTAAACTTATCTTTGATAAAGAAAGTGGCCGTATAATCGGTGGTGCTATGATCGGTATTAACGCGGGCGAAATGCTTGGCGAAATCGGTTTAGGTATTGAAATGGGTGCTGATGGTGAAGACTTAGCGCTTACTATTCATGCTCACCCTACATTGAATGAATCAATCGGCCTTGCAGCTGAAATTTTTGAAGGTTCGATCACTGACTTACCAAACAAAAAAGCAGTTAAAAAGAAGTAATTTAACTTTTTAGCATTTGTTTGAAAAACCCAACTTCGGTTGGGTTTTTTATGTCTGGTTTTTAATTTAAGAGATGTTGAATTAATTCAATAATACCAATCTGCTTATATATGGGGTCTATTTAACGTTAAGAAAATTACGCTAGAACTAGGCAAAAGTTTTTGTATCTAGTTGTTCTAAATAAAAAATTTTTAACGAAGTTATAGTGCAATTTAATTCGTTAAATTGATCAAAGATTTATGCAGGTTGGTATGACTATAAATATAAGATTAAATAGCGATAAGTCGTTACAATGCGCGCTTAATTAATTGAAGGTAAATACAGTGAAAAACTCAGTTTTGGCATTACGCGCTCAGCAAATAAGTGAATCTCGCCGTGAATTCAATGCGCGAGGCGGTAAATTAGATCGCTGTGAACAATGCTTAATAGCCAAACATTACTGTATTTGTAAAGGTGTTGAGCACGCTCAGTGCGACGCTGCTGTATGTTTATTGATGTACCATAATGAAAGTTTTAAGCCCTCTAATACAGGACGATTAATCGCAGAAATTGTTCCTAATAACTATGCATTTAGATGGGATAGAACAGACCCAGCTCCTGCTTTTTTAGCTTTAATAAACGATCCCCAATATCAACCAATGGTAGTATTTCCTGCTGAAGACGTAGAAGAGGGCAGAGCAATTACTGAAGTTAATATTGAAGAGGGTAAAAAGTTACTATTTATATTTTTAGATGGTACGTGGCGCGAAGCTAAAAAAATGATTCGTAAAAGCCCTTATCTAGATAATTTACCGGTACTTTCTGTCACTGCTGATAAACTATCTGATTACCGCTTACGTGTTGCCCCTCATGCGCATCAGCTAGGCACTGCTGAAGTGGGGATTATGGTATTAGCACTTGCGGGAGAAATGGATGCATCTTCTAAATTAGAACAGCATTTTATTAAGTTTCGTGATGCGTATTTGCTTGGTAAGCGCAATAAAGGCCGACCGCTAGAAGAGTAGTTTTACGCAGTTAAGCGAAAGCTTGCTGCTCTTTTAAGTGAGCAAGTGCTTTATTTTGAATTGCTCTGAAGCCTTCTTCAGATGTTAATTGTAAAACCGTATTATATAATTGGCTTACGCTATTGTGAGCCTGAATAAACGAGGTGCAGTCCTCACCAATCATATCCTTAGCCTCTTCGACTCGCTTTAAAAAGTAACAGCTAATATCGGTTTTTCCTTTAAAGTGAGTAGTCGCAATAGCGTTAGATATTCTATTAAGCTGATAACTAAATTCATCAGGTCGAGAACCCTCACCCCATTTACTAATAGAAATATCGCTTTCTAACTGGATAATTACGTTAAGTATGTTTTTAAACTCACTCATTGGCATATTTAAAAAGTTATAACCTTTGGGGCTAAATAAAGCTTTATACGGATTTTCGTTGGGAGTTTGGGCACTAAAAACGCCAATTGGTTTTGCTGTACTTGCGTCTGATACTTTACATAAAAAGGTATTGCTTTGCGGCGTTTTAAAATTCATATCCATTGAGTATTTATGATCCTTGCGTTACTTAGTTATCGGCGCAATTAATGAAAAACTTAGCGAAATTTAAAATATTAATAAAGTATTTCAAGGTATTAATATTGATTAGCTGGGATGCAGTATTACCCTGCAAAAGTTAGTGGTAGTTGCTTAGAGCTTTACTAAACCCAAATTTTAGGCAAAGAAAAGCGCGCTCTATCTCTAGGCGCGCTTGCGGAATCTTCTAATTTTCTGCATCCTGCAATTGAACTTAATCAACTCCAATTTTTACTAATCCATGTTTATTACTATATTACTTTTTAGTTCTATGTAATGTAGACCATCCGGGCCTGTATCCTTAAATTCCTAAACATCCTGTAGGGTAAATACTATTACCAAATCCTTAATTACACTTCCTAGTGTATCCCTATTTTAACCAATCCATTGTGTTGCCTTAAAGGCCTGTCCATTTATTCCTTAAACATCCTGTTAAACAACTTAGCCGTGTTGTTATCCTTCTCGCATCTTCCTGACACTGTCCTTTTTACAACATTGCGTTGTGATACTCATCCTGAGCCTGTCCTAAAATCCGTGTTGTCCTGGTAACCTAATCATTGGTTGGTTGAGTAAGCAGTCCATTTCCTTTTACTCAATAAGCGTCATTGCTTGGTTGATGCGTAAATTATAGTGCAATAGAGCAACTAAAATAGGGATAAAACTACATTCAATTAGTATTTATGCAATAGTAATAATGTAAATGTTCAATAAATACAGTTGCTTAGGTGGTTTTTGTGTGTTTTTTATCTTGATTTTTACTCATTAGCTGTCACATCCGTGAGACATCTCTTACACTGCATTTCCTTTTTGGGCGTTATTTACATATTTACATTTATTTAAAGTGTGCACTTTTTGAATGAGCGCGGTAGAATTCGATGATAATAACAATTATTTAGGTGAAATAATGAAGACAGTATTTACACTTTTTTTAGGATTAGCAGCATCGGCACCAGCCTTTGCAAGTGACGTTGTTAATATCTATTCTTTTCGTCAGCCGTTTTTGATTCAGCCAATTTTAGAAGATTTTACAAAACAAACGGGAATAAAAACCAATGTTGTTTTTGCTAAAAAAGGGTTAATTGAGCGTGTTAAACGTGAAGGTAAGCACAGTAAAGCCGATTTAGTATTAACCTCTAATTTTAGTGCGCTTATTCAATTAGAAGATTTAAAATTAACACAAACTATAAAAAGTGACAGTGTAAATAATAACGTGCCTGCAGCTTTTCGTGACGGTGATGGCCAATGGGTCGCGCTCACTAAGCGAGTGCGTAATGTGTATTCATCAAAAGAGCGAGTTGGTGAGTTACCTAAGCTCACTTATGAAGATTTAGCAGATCCTAAATACAAAGGACAAATTTGTACGCGATCAGGCAAACATCCATATAACTTAGGTTTAGTGGCTTCTATGATTGCACACCATGGTGAAGCGCAAACCAAAGAGTGGCTTGAAGGTGTTAAGGCTAATTTAGCACGTAAACCTCAAGGTAACGATCGTGCTCAAGTTAAAGCAGTTAAAGAAGGTTTATGTAACTTGGCATTAGGTAATAGTTACTATCTTGGTAAAATGCTAGAAGATAAAGAGCAAAAAGGTTGGGCAGAGGCCGTAAATATTAACTTTCCAAATCAAACTAATCGTGGCTCACACATAAATGTTTCGGGTGCGGTTATTACCAAATATGCTAAAAACCCTGAAAATGCATTAAAGCTCATAGAATATATGACCGACAGCAAAGCACAAAACATGTATGCCTCATTAAATATGGAGTATCCAGTTAAGTCGGGTGTTGAACTATCAAGTTTGGTTGCCTCTTGGGGGAGTTTTAAAGAAGACAGCTTGCCACTTGATGAGATTAGTAAATATCGTCCGTTAGCGCTTAAGCTAATTGATGAGGTGAAGTTCGATCTTTAATGACTAATAAATTTAAGCTGTCTAAATGGCAGCTCTTTGCGTGGTCGACTGGCTTAATTCTATCGGCCCCGTTGTTTTTTCTTCTTTTTGAATCTCTACAAGGTAGCTCTGAGGTGTTTTCCCACCTGTGGGATACCGTGCTTTGGGATTACATAACCAATACCGTATTGCTTGTTTTAGGTGTTTGCGTCCTTAGCTGCGCCATAGCTTTGCCACTTGGGTGGCTAACGGCTTACTGTAGTTTCCCGGGTAAAAAACAGTTTGAATGGGCACTTATGCTGCCCCTTGCTATGCCCACCTATATTATTGCCTATGTATACACTGATTTATTAGATTATGCGGGCCCGGTGCAAATAGCGCTGAGAGAATGGTTTGGCTGGCAATCGCCTAATGACTATTGGTTTTTTGATATACGTACATTACCCGGGGCCATCGTTATGATTGCCTTGGTGCTTTATCCGTATTTATTTTTGATTTTTAAAACGGCTCTTCGCGAGCAGTCATTCAAATTAGTACAAGCTAGCCAGTTAATGGGATTATCTCCTTGGCAAAGTTTCTTTAAAGTAAGCTTAGTACTCTCTCGTGGGGCTATTGTGGCGGCTCTTGCGCTTATAAGTATGGAAACCATGGCTGACTTTGCAACAGTGAGTTATTTTGCCGTAAGTACATTAACGACTGCCGTATACGATACGTGGTTTGGTTATTACTCACTTACAGCGGCAGCTAAAATATCGGGTGTGATGTTATTACTGTTATTTTTAGCATTAATGGCAGAGCGCTTTAGTCGTCGTAACCAAGCGGTATTTGAGCGCCAATCAAGTGTAAATAGTGAATCTCTCTATGTATTAAAAGGAAAGTCAGCTTGGCTCGCAACGGCATTTTGCAGCTTTATTTTATTTATCGCGTTTGTAATCCCTATTGCAGTACTTATAAATTACGCCATTACCTACTTTGATAAAGCATGGAATGTAGAGTTTTTTAGTTACGCTTGGCAAAGTTTAAAAGTGGCTGGGGTTGTGAGCCTAATAACGATTACGTTGAGTATTTTTGTCGTTTTTTATCAGCGTGTGGCAAAGCAAACGTATCCGCTTATTCCCGGGCGTTTAGCAAGCACAGGATATGCGTTGCCTGGCACAGTACTCGCTATTGCGGTTTTATTACCGCTTACATTATTAGAGAACACCATTAACACAGCGCTCGAGCCGTATAATTTAGATATTGGCTTACTGCTTACAGGTAGCATTCTTACTATTATTATTGCTTATATTGTTAGGTTTTACGCCATTGCACACGGAGCAATTGAGTCGAGTTTTTTACGTATTAGCCCATCACTTGATATGGCAAGCCAATCAATGGGTAAAAGCCAAGGGCAAACGCTGCGTTTAGTGCATCTACCTTTACTGCGAAGAGGATTGCTTACTGCTGCGTTATTGGTATTTATTGAGTGTATGAAAGAACTGCCAGCTGCACTATTGCTCAGGCCGTTTAATTTTGAAAGCTTAGCTACTCATGTATTTCAGTATGTGAGTGACGAGCAGTTAGAGCTTGCTTCAATATCGGCATTATTTATTGTTATTGTTGGGTTTATTCCTTTGTATTTTATTAATCGTTCTATGGAGCAGCGTAGTTAAATGAGTAGTTTAATTTTACAAGGCGTGAGCTATCACTATAACGGTACACAGGTTATTCACGATTTAGATTTAACAGTGGGTAAGGATGAAATTGTTTGTCTACTCGGAGCGAGTGGGTGCGGCAAAACGACCACGTTAAAAGCGATTGCAGGTTTAATTGAAGCTAAGCAAGGGTCTATTTTTATAGACGGTAAATTAGTGAGTGATGAGCAATCGTTTGTCTCGCCTGAGCACCGTAACATCGGCATGATGTTTCAAGATTATGCATTGTTTCCGCATTTAACGGTGGCAAATAATATCGCATTTGGGCTTAGTAAAATGAGTAAAGCTCAAAAGCAGCAACGCGTTGATGAAATGCTTAAGCTGGTACATTTAATTGGCTGTGCTGACAGGTTCCCGCATCAGTTATCGGGTGGTCAACAGCAGCGTGTAGCTATTGCTCGTGCATTAGCTTATAAGCCTAGTTTATTGCTACTTGATGAGCCCTTTTCAAATATCGACACACAAGTACGCTTTGAATTAATTGCCGATATACGTCGAATTATTAAGGCAACTCAAGTATCTGCTGTGTTTGTTACACACTCAAAAGAAGAGGCGTTTGCGTTTTCAGATACACTTGCCATTATGCATCGCGGTAAAATTGAGCAACAAGGCACGCCTGAGCAGCTTTTTGCAACGCCATGTTCAAAGGAGGTTGCAGAGTTTCTGGGTCAGGGCATATACTTGAGCGCAGAAGTATTAACAGCAACTGAATATAAAACGCCATTTGGTTTAGTCGAATCTTATGTTGAAAGTAAGCATAACGTAAGCATAGGGCTGATATATGTACGTCCGCATCAAATAGAATTAGTGGCAGATAACCAAAGTGACAAATTTAGTAAGCGAGCTACAATCATAAGTCGTCGCTTTATAGGTTCGGCATATATTTATTCGGTTGTTATTAATGAGCAAGAAATTGAAGTTGCAGCACAATATGGCCAGTCATTTGAAAATAATGAACAGGTTATAATAAAAATAAAACCTCACACGGTGAATTTTTTCGAATCGTAATTAATTTGTTATTCGCTGTGTTTTTATCTGTAAAATTAAGGAATAACAATGGCGCAAGCGCAATCAGGGATTTGTGCTGAAGCAAACTTACACGGTTTGCACTTATTTTTTAATGTGTTTGATGGTCAAGATGAATCACTTCGCGCAAAGTTAAAACAAGTAAGCGCTATTGAAGAAGAATTTAGCGATCAATTTTCAGAATCAATGCTCTCTTGTATGGTTGCTATTGGTGCGCAATATTGGCCGCATATCCTCCCTGAATACATCCCAAGCGAATTACAGAGCTTTCCTAATATAAACCATAGCGATCATCAAATGAGCGTACAACCGTGCGATTTATTTGTGCAAATTCGCTCTGACCGTGAAGACGTTAACCATTTATTTGCGCTGCAAATTTTAAAACTATTTGCCCCCGATGTTGAGCTGGTGGAGCAAATTCGTAATTTTCGCTTTTTAGATGGTCGTGATTTTAATGGTTTTATTTATGGTGGCGACACCGCACATGGAAGAAAAAAGCGCGCTACGGCTTTAATTAGTAACCCTGGCAATTTTGAAGATCAGGGGAGTTATATTCATGTACAGCGTTATAAGCATGATTTAACTATGTGGCAGCACTTATCATTGAGTGAGCAAGAACAAATAATGGGGCGTACGCGCCTTGATAACACACTAATTATCCCCGCGATTGAAACCAGCCATGCTTCACGTAGTGAGCTAAAAGACGAAGACGGACAACCGCTATTATTAAATCAGAGCATGCCTTATGGCGATGTGTATGAGCAGGGAATGTTATCAATTACATGCGCTAGTACGGGTACTGCATTTGAAAAAGTACTTAAAAGTCGTTTAGGAGAAGGTGATTGCTACGACCACTGGCTTGATTTTACTCAAGCCGATATGGGTTCTGCTTTCTTTGCGCCTTCAGTCGGGTTTTTAAAACAAATTTAGTTTGCTATTAAACCGTATCAAATAAAATGCGAACACGTTCAAGTGTTACATCTATTTCAGATATTTTAGCAGGAGCGATAAAAATAGTATCGTCGCCTGCAATTGTTCCTAGTACGCCATCTGCTTTACCTAATGAATCTAATAAACGCGCAATAAGCTGAGCGGCGCCTGGACTGGTACGAATAATGATCATCATTTCGTTGTGCATAATGTCGATTACTAATTGGCGTAATGGGCTTTTAGCCGTAGGTACACCCATTTCAGCTGGTAAGCAGTAAACCATTTCTTGTTTGGCGTTACGTGTGCGTACAGCACCAAATTTACTTAGCATGCGCGATACTTTACTTTGGCTTATATTGTCAAAGCCTTGATCTTTTAATGCATCAACTATTTCGCCTTGAGAGCCAAAATTTTCTTCTTTTAATAGTGATTTAAATGCTTTTACCAATGCTTCTTGTTTATCTTGTGGTTGCATAGTCTTTATTCGTTTTTGTTATTTATGCCGCAAATTCTACACAAAAATGAATAATTATGCAGCAGTTGTTTAGTTAACTTGCCAGTTTGATGCGTTAAATCACAAAAGTTTACGACTATGGTCGAAAATATACTTGAAATAGACAGGATAAATTTGTTTTTAGTCGCTAATTTCATTATCTTAAGAGCCACAAATGTTTCCTACCTCAAATTACGGAGAATTCCAATGAAAGTTGCTGTATTAGGTGCTGCAGGCGGTATCGGCCAAGCGTTGTCTTTATTATTAAAAACAGGCTTACCAGCTGGCTCTGAATTATCACTTTATGATGTTGCACCAGTAGTACCAGGTGTTGCGGTTGACCTTTCTCACATCCCAACAGATGTTAAAGTAGCAGGCTTTGGCGCAGACGAATTAAACAAAGCGCTTGAAGGCTCTGACATCGTTCTTATCCCAGCGGGTATGCCACGTAAACCAGGTATGGATCGTGCTGATTTATTTAATGTAAATGCTGGTATCATCAAAACTTTAGCAGAAGGCATTGTTGCTAGCTGTCCTAAAGCGTTAGTAGGTATTATTACTAACCCAGTAAATGGCACAGTTCCAATCGTTGCTGAAGTATTCAAAAAAGCAGGTACTTACGACGCTAAACGCGTATTCGGTATTACTACGCTTGACGTTATTCGTTCAGAAGCATTTGTTGCTGAACTTAAAGGCGTAGACGTAGCAACTGTGAAAGTACCAGTAATTGGTGGTCACTCAGGCACAACTATTCTTCCTCTACTTTCTCAAGTTGAAGGTGTTTCTTTCACTGATGAAGAAGTTGCTGCACTTACTCCACGTATCCAAAATGCGGGTACTGAAGTTGTAAATGCTAAAGCAGGCGGTGGTTCAGCTACGCTATCTATGGGGGCTGCTGCAGCTCGTTTTTGTATGTCTTTAGTTAAAGGCCTACAGGGTGAAGAAGTTGTAGATTACGCTTACGTTGCTGTTGAAAATGGCGATGCAGAGTACTTTGCACATCCAGTACGTTTAGGTAAAAACGGCGTAGAAGAAATTCTTTCTTACGGCGAACTAAGCGCATTTGAAACAAAAGCAAAAAATGACATGCTTGAAACACTGAAAAAAGACATCAAAGAAGGTGTTGATTTCATGGCGTAATAGCCAAAGTAGAATAACAAAAAAGCCTGCATTTGCAGGCTTTTTTATTGCTCAGAATTAATTTCACACTGTGTAACTAGTTAAAACTAGTGGTCGCGGTCAACCGCAATACGAGCAAGGCTTATGAGTGCTTGCTTATAGTCAGACTCAGCTAAAAAGTCTAAACACGCAATAGCTTTGTCAGCTTCAAGCTCTGCTTTTTGCATTGTAAATTCAAGCGCATTAGTTTGCTTTAGTGCCGATAGAATGTCTTCTAAATGCTCCATACCATTACTGTGCTCTATTGCATCACGAATAAGCTGCGTTTGCTGCTCGCTACCATGTTGCATAGCATAAATAAGTGGAAGCGTTGGTTTGCCTTCAGCTAAATCATCACCAATGTTTTTACCCAACTGCTCAGCATCTGCATTGTAATCGAGTACATCGTCTACTAGCTGAAACGCAGTACCTAAATGCATACCATATAGGTTTAGTGCATCGAGAGTAGTTTGGTCTTGCTCAGTAATAATGGCAGCAAGGCCTGTCGCTGCTTCAAACAACTTAGCTGTTTTAGAGTAAATAACCTGCATATAACTGGCTTCGGTTGTATCTGGGTCGTTGCAGTTCATTAACTGCAATACTTCACCTTCAGCAATAATGTTTGTTGCATCGGCAAGTACTTGCATAACCTGCATTTTTCCAAGGCCAACCATAAGCTGAAATGAACGAGTGTAAATAAAGTCACCAACCAATACGCTAGCAGCATTACCAAATTCAGCATTTGCTGTAGGTGTGCCACGTCGTAAGTTTGATTCATCTACAACATCGTCATGCAATAGCGTTGCTGTATGAATAAACTCAACAATTGTTGCAAGTGTTATGTGATCTTTACCCTGATAACCGAGCGCTTTGGCTGCTAAAATCGCCAGCATTGGACGAACGCGTTTGCCGCCACTGCTAACTATATATAAACCAAGCTGATTAACTAACGCCACATCTGAGCGCATTTGCGCATGTATAAGTTGATTGACGTCATTCATATCGCTTTCGATTAACGCCTGGATAGCTTTTATATCCATTGATCTCCGAGCCAATTTTTATGTGTGAACGGCGCAGATTGTACAACAAAAAATGCACTAGCTCGATATTTTGTGACGATTGATTGAAAAAACACTATTAAAGTACTTAATTTAGACTGAATTAGCCAAGATAACTGATTAATTGATAATCAATATACAGTTTATGGTGTGCTTAGATATTAAGCTGTGAGGGTCATATTTGAGTGCATTAATTTATTTCGACTAAGAGTTAAAAAGCGCTTGGCAAAAGGGCTAATTAATATAAAATGGGGTAAATATTGAATTGCTCTCAAAGCAGCTACTTTTTATTCATTTTAATTACAAAATAGGCTTGCTAGTTATTTCGCGTTAGCGTAAACTTCGCGCCCTATCGAAGAATATTTTAGTTGCGCCGATTTGAGGGTGCACAGACGGAGTTAATTATGTACGCGGTTTTCCAAAGTGGTGGTAAACAGCATCGTGTGACTGAAGGTCAAACGATTCGTCTTGAAAAATTAGACGTTGAAACTGGTGCGGCAGTAGAATTTGATTCAGTACTTTTAGTTGCTGATGGTGAGAAAATCGAGATCGGTGTACCGTTCGTAAACGGTGGCAAGATAACAGCTGAGGTTGTTTCACATGGTCGCGGTGAGAAGATTAAGGTTGTTAAATTTAGACGCCGTAAGCATTCTCGTAAGCAAATGGGCCATCGTCAATGGTTCACTGAAGTTAAAATCACTAGCATTAGCGCTTAATTAGAGGTACTTAGAAATGGCACATAAAAAAGCAGCTGGTAGTACTCGTAACGGTCGCGATTCAGAAAGCAAACGCCTAGGTGTTAAGCGTTTTGGTGGCGAATCAGTTCTAGCGGGTAGCATCATTGTTCGTCAGCGTGGAACTCGTTTCCACCCTGGTACTAACGTAGGTATCGGTAAAGACCACACTATCTTCGCAAAAGCAGATGGTAAAGTTCAGTTTGAACAAAAAGGTCCTTTAAACCGTAAATACGTAACTATCGTAACTGAGTAATCAGTAAGGTAGTTAAAAACCCCGCCTTTGCGGGGTTTTTTGTTTTGTAGTCAGTCAAAATATATACCCAAGCCTGCATTTGTGTTGGCTTGGGTATATAATAGAGTTATTAAACAAGCCAATCCCTAAAGTGAGTAATCATGAAGTTTGTAGATGAAGTAGAAATTCGCGCAGAAGCTGGAGACGGTGGCAGCGGCATCGTGTCTTTCCGTCGTGAAAAATATGTTCCAGATGGTGGACCAGACGGCGGTGACGGTGGAGACGGTGGTAGTGTTTATCTACAAGCTGATGAAAACTTAAATACCCTAATTGATTATCAGTTTGAGCGCTTTCATAGAGCTGAACGTGGTACTAACGGTCGTAGCCGTAACTGTACAGGCCGAAAAGCCGATGACTTATTTGTTATGGTGCCTGTAGGCACGCGCATCATGGATGTTGATACCCAAGAGGGACTTGGCGACTTAACTCAAGATGGTCAACGAATTTTGGTTGCAAAAGGTGGTTTCCACGGCTTGGGGAATGCACGTTTTAAATCAAGTACTAACCGAGCACCTCGTCAAAAAACATTGGGCACACCCGGTGAAGTACGTAACTTAAAGTTAGAGTTACTATTATTAGCTGATGTGGGCTTGCTAGGATTACCAAATGCAGGTAAATCTACGTTTATCCGCAGTGTATCTGCAGCAAGACCAAAAGTAGCTGATTACCCATTCACGACGCTTATTCCTAATTTAGGTGTGGTACGTCCAGAAGCAAATAAATCATTTGTTATAGCCGATATTCCGGGTCTAATTGAAGGTGCATCTGATGGTGCAGGGCTAGGTATTCGCTTCTTGAAGCATTTAGAGCGTTGTCGTGTGTTATTGCACATTATTGATGTAATGCCGGTAGATGGTTCAAACCCTGTTGATAATGCATTTTCGATTATTAACGAGCTACACCAATACAGCCCTAAATTAGCTGAAAAACCACGCTGGTTAGTGTTTAATAAAATAGATTTATTACCAGAAGATGAAGCAAAAGCGCTATGCGAAGCGATTGCAGAAGAGCTGGGCGAAACTGAAAATATTTATCACATTTCAGCAATTAATAAACTTAATACTCAACCTTTAATCCACAACATAATGACACTACTTGATAGCATGCCTAAAGAGAAGTTTGTACAAGTTGAAGATGAAGAAGTTGAATTCAAGTGGGATACCTATCATGAAAAAGCCACTAAAGGTAAAGGCAATGATGATGATTGGGACGACTGGGATGAAGATGATTACGACGTAGAAGTTGTCTACGAGCGTTAATTAAATAGAATTTATTAAAAAGGAGCTTATGCTCCTTTTTCTTTGTTTAAGAATAAAGTACTAGGTGTTTATTATGATAATTTCAATGATTGCAGCAATGGCAAATAACCGTGTAATTGGCCTAGATAATAAAATGCCATGGCATTTACCTGCCGATCTTCAGCATTTTAAAAAAGTAACTACGGGTAAGCCGGTGATCATGGGTCGTAAAACTTTTGAGTCAATAGGCCGTCCTTTACCTGGGCGTCGTAATATTATTATTACTCGAAACAGAGAATATACTGCACAGGGTATTGAAGTGGTAACCACACCAGAGGCCGCACTAGAACTAGTTTGTGCTGTTGAAGAAGTAATGATTATTGGTGGCGGTAATATTTATGAGCAATTTTTACCAAAAGCAGAACGCTTATATTTAACCTTTATTGATTTAGATATTAAAGGCGATACACAGTTTCCTGATTACAATAAAGTTGCTAATTGGAACGTGAAAGAAGAGCAAGAAAACCTTCCTGATGAAAAAAACAAATCTAGTTATAAATTCGTAACTTTGTATAAAGAACATTAACATTATTGCGTAATTTTTGATAGATTGATATAATATTTGATAGTCTATATAAGAACAAAGTATTATAAAGGGTTTGTCATGTTTAAATTACCAAAGCTAGTTGCACTTACTGCTGTTGTCGCTGTAAGTTCTTTTTCGTATACAGCACCTGCAAATGCTGAAGATCAATTAGCAGTATCTATTTGTGAATATATTGCGGCAGACGATAAAAACCGATTACGCAGCAAGCTTAAAAGCTCTCGTGTAAAAATTCGTAATATTTATGATGCAGTACAATGTAATGGTAATAACTTATTACGTCATGCTGTTGCTAGTAATGCAGTGGATACTGGTGAGTATATAGTTAAAAACTTATCAAAAAGTGCGTTAACAGATGGTGCTGATATTGCTTGGGCTGAAGGCAACTTTGCTAGCTCACCACTTATTGCAGTGATTAAAGATCGCGCTGGTCTTTAATTATAAAAAGGTTTTATAACTCTACCTTCAGTAAGGTATTGTTAAATATTGATTAGTCTGAAGTTTTTATTAATAACAACTTCAGACTTTTTTATTTAGCTAATGTAATCTCACCTCTAACAAAATCATTAATAAGTTCACTATTTACCTATCTATTTTATATTCCTAAAGTGTAGAGTCTTCATTTTAAAAGCAGCTTCAAATTTACTTCTTCAAAAGAGGTAACTTTATTCAGCTGGTATCTATTTTGTATCTGCTAGTTTATTTACTAACTTAATCACTAAGGATAGATATGAAAGCTGTAATTCCAGTAGCAGGCTTAGGGACGAGAATGCTCCCTATGACAAAAGCTATTCCAAAAGAAATGCTCCCTATAGTTGATAAACCTCTAATTCAATATATTGTCAGCGAATGTGTATCTGCCGGTATTAAAGATATTGTATTAGTTACACACAGCTCTAAAAATGCAATCGAAAACCATTTTGATACAAGTTACGAGCTAGAAGCTACTCTTGAAAAACGTGTTAAACGTGCTTTATTAGATGAGATTCGCTCTATTTGTCCGCCTGATGTCACCATTATGAGTGTACGCCAAGGTGAAGCTAAAGGGCTAGGGCATGCTATTTTGTGTGCTAAGCCAATAGTTGGTGACGATAACTTTGTCGTGCTCCTGCCAGACGTGATACTTGATGCTTATACTGCCGATCAAGAAACTGAAAACTTAGCGGCCATGATTAAACGCTTTAAAGAAACTCAAGCAAGTCAAATAATGCTTGAGCCAGTAGCTAAAGAAGACGTTAGTAAATATGGTATTGCTGATATAAACGGTGTTGAGTTAATGCCAGGTAAAAGTGCTGCAATTAAAGCAATGGTTGAAAAACCTGATGCAGATTTAGCACCTTCAAATCTTGCTGTTGTAGGGCGATATGTACTGAGTAAGAATATTTGGCCTCTACTCGCAAAAACGTCTGTAGGTGCTGGCGGTGAAATACAACTTACAGATTCTATTGACGCATTAATGGCACAAGAAACCGTTGAAGCATTCCATATGAGTGGTCGCTCTCACGATTGCGGAGATAAGTTAGGCTATTTAAAAGCAATTGTAGAGTACAGCATGCGGGATAAAAAGTTAGGTAATGACTTTTCTCGCTTTATAAATGATTTGAATTTACCTTAACTACAGAGCAATAAATTTTATGAAAACTATAGAAGCTAAAATAGTTTTCATAAAATGTAGTGAACGCGGTCTACAAACCTTTGCTAGACTACTCTGAGTTACTAAGTTAGTTACACTTTACCTACACTGTAATAGGTTACGTAGTATGATTGTTACTTATTCTGTATTGATCTTTTAAAGGAACCACCATGATTGAGCAAGGCCAAGAATTACCATCGGTTACGTTAACGCAATTAACTGACGACGGTATGCAATCTCTTACAAATAAAGAGTTGTTTGAAGGTAAAAAAGTCGTGTTATTTGCAGTGCCAGGTGCATTTACACCAACGTGTTCAAATGCACATTTACCTGAATTTATTACTCTTGCTGATAAAATTAAAGCAAAAGGTGTTGATGCTATTTACTGTGTATCTGTTAATGACGCATTTGTTATGCAAGCATGGGGCGACTCGCAAAACGCGCAAGAAATTACAATGCTTGCCGATGGCGATGGAAGTTTCACTAAATCGTTAGGGCTTGATAAAGATACCGCTAGTTTTGGTGGTTTACGTTCAACGCGTTACGCTATGATTGTTGAAAATGCAGTAGTAACTGGTTTATTTGTAGAGCAAGACAAAGAGTTTGTTGTAAGCCGTGCAGAATCAGTACTAGAGAAGCTATAACAGTAATAAAATGTAGGTTTTAGCTTTAATTAATCAGCTACTTACTATTTAAAAACCGATGTTGGAAACAACATCGGTTTTTTATTTACGGCTCAAATTTTAAATTACGGTTGGTATTGTCCGCTAAGTGTTAAACCAGAGAAAGTGCTATAGGCGTTAACGCTTAAGTGCCAAGTACCTGCTTGTGGATTGGTAAATGTACATGTTTCTGCGTTGCCATTTTTATAAGGGCGACAATCGTACGTAGTGGTTGTTGGTTGGCTGCCATATTTTACAAATAAGTCTGCATCGCCACTTCCACCCGACGTTGTTACTGTAAACGTACTCATTCCTGCAGGTACATCTAACGTGTAATGTTTCCACTGACCAGTATTGGTTGTCACATCGCTTATAGTGCCGCCGCCTGCTTGTGGAGTGCCTGTACCGCCACCAGACGATGAACCACCAGTAATATTACCTACCAAGCTCACAGCTGAATACGCAGAGTAGCCGTTAAGCATTACGTGGTAAGTTCCCGCAGTAGGGTTATCAATAGAACACTCTTCGCTATTACCGCCTTTATAAGGGCGACAGTCATAGGTAGTAGTTGTAGGTTTACTGCCCGCACGTACGTATAAATCAGCATCACCAGTACCACCACTCATAGTGAATGTTACGTTAGTTGCACCGCTTGGTACGGTCATAGTGTAAAACGCTTGTGCATTTGCAGCCCCACTTAAACCTGTTTTAGCTTCACCATTAATAAGCTCGCTATCACCGCCTGTAGGCGGAGTAGTGCCGCCACTTGCAGCTGCAACAGCTGCGGCTGCATCAACAATACCCGTACCACAGCTAGTACATGTAGCAGGGAACGAACGGGTTGTTGATTTTAAAATACTTTCTATTTCGTCAGGCGTTGCATCTGGTTTTGCTTGCTTAATAAGTGCCGCAACACCTGCTACGTGAGGCGCAGCCATTGATGTACCTTGCGAATAACCGTAGCTGTCGCTTGAAGGTGTAGACGAACCTGAGTTATAAGTTGATAGAACACCCTCGGAGTCGTTTGCAAAACTTTGCGCGCCACCCGGTGCTGCAACATCAATATTGCTACCGTAGTTTGAGTAATAAGCTCGACCGCCATTACGACCTACTGATGCTACGTTTACTACACCATTACAGTTACCTGGGTTGTAGTTTGCGGAGTTATCGTTATCGTTACCTGCAGCAATAACTACCACAGTGCCGTTACTACGCGCGGTGTTAATTGCATTTTGAGTTGTAGAGCTACATGAACCGCTGCCACCTAAACTCATATTTATTACATCTGCAGGGTTTGAGTTAGCAGGAATGCCTGAAACACTTCCGCCAGATGCCCAAATAATACCATCTGCAATATCAGAGGTTAAACCACCACACTTACCAAGTACACGAACAGGCACTACTTTTGCGTTATAAGCTACGCCTGCAACACCTTCACCGTTATTGGTTACCGCAGCAACTGTGCCGGCTACGTGCGTGCCGTGCCAGCTAGAGTTTTGTGCACCGTTAGTGCCACATTCATTCGCAGCAACTGCATCACCAGGATCACGTGCATCGCTATCGCGACCACCGCCATCGTTAGCTACCGATAGGTTAGAGATCATATCGTAACCCGGTAAAATGTTAGCATTTAAATCGGCATGTGGGCGGTAACCCGTATCTAGTACAGCTACAACTACACCGCTACCCGTTGCGGTATCCCATGCAGTAGGTAAGTTTAAACCACCGGCTTGCTCGTAGTAGTGCCATTGGTCATCAAAGCGTGGATCGTTAGGAGTTGAAAACGGCTTTAACATTTGATCTACTTCAATGTATTCCACATTGCCTGAATCAACCATTTCTTGCATAAATTCTTGCGCTTCTGCTGTACTTAATTTTTTATCAGCACGCATGACGTGGTGGTTATTAAGTGCCATTGCACGAATATATTTTGCTTTTACTTTGCCTTTTTTAGAAGCGAAGTTTTTAACAAAGCTTTGTGCGCGCTTTTTCATGCTAGACGGGCTTGCGTCTGCAGTTGAAAAACTCGCCATTTCGTTATTATTTTTATATTTAATAATGAACTGAGTTTCAAAGCCGCCTTGGCTTTGTAGCTTAGCTGATGTTTCAGCCATTGAGCTTGAAACCGATTGAGCGATGCCTGATGTTGCAGCAAAAAGCGTACTAACTGTAAGTGCAATTGCGCATTTTTTAAAAGTTTTACTAGTTGTCATAATTATCCCTAGATTTTTATTTATTATTTCGTGATGTAAGATCACGATGCGGGAACGAAAGTAAACGACCTGTTAATAAGGTTAAAATATCAATTTAGTATGTACCTCTTTCATTTGGTTATAACTCAGGGTTTTAGCGGTTTACTCGTTGTTTAGTATTTGTCGTATAAATTAAAAACAAGCATAAAGGACTGTTTTTTTGTGCGGGTAATTATTCCCCACTTATTACTGATGCGCTTTTGTTGTGTTATTGCTAATAATTCAAATGCTGCGTTGTTAGCTATCAAACTTTGCTATAATCGAGCAAATTTTTTAATGAGATAAATAAATGACCCAAGTAGATGTAATTGTAATAGGTGCGGGAGCAGCAGGATTAATGTGTGCAGCGCAAGCTGGATACCGTGGCCGAAGCGTTACAGTACTTGATATGGGGAAAAAACCAGGTCGTAAAATTTTAATAAGTGGTGGTGGGCGTTGTAATTTTACAAATGAAAACGCAACACCGGATAACTACTTATGCGGCAATCCTCATTTTGTTAAATCATGTTTAAGTCGCTATACACAGCATGATTTTATTGAGCTTGTAGACAGGCATGGCTTGGCGTATCACCATAAAACACTAGGCCAGCTTTTTTGCGACAACAATGCACAAGATATTGTTGATATTTTACTGACCGAATGTGAGTGGGCCGGAGTAAATATAAAGCTACGCAACGAAGTGATCAGCGTATCAAAAACCGAAACCGGCTATAGCGTTATCACAGAGCAAGAAACCTTAAGCTGTGAGTCGCTAGTTATTGCATCGGGTGGCTTAACTATGCCTAAACTGGGTGCAACACCAATTGGCTATAAGGTTGCAGAGCAGTTTGGGTTAAATGTATTGCCAACCATGGCTGCACTTGTACCATTTACTTTGCACCAGCACGATAAAGACCGTTTTGAAGGACTTTCGGGAATTAGTATCCCATGTGAAGTTTCAAGCGAAGACGGCTCCGTATTTAAAGAAAATATCCTCTTTACTCACCGAGGGTTATCGGGCCCTGCAATATTACAAATAAGCTCATTTTGGCGAGCAGGGCAGGCTGTTACTATAAACCTATTACCTGAAATAGATTTAAGGCAACAACTTGCTGATTGGCGTGAAACACAAGCCCAAAAGTCGTTAAAAAATAGCCTTGCGACTATTTTACCTAAACGCTTTATAGAAATACTGCACGAAAGCAAAGCGATACCAGATTGTAATATTAATCAGCTCACACATGCTCAAATAGATGAGTTAGTAAATTATATTCACGCTTGGCAAATTAAACCCAATGGCACTGAAGGCTATAGAACAGCAGAAGTAACATTAGGCGGTGTAGATACCGATGAGTTGAGCTCAAAAACCTTTGAAGCCAAAAAAGCCAAAAGCCTATACTTTATAGGTGAAGTAACCGACGTAACGGGTTGGTTAGGGGGCTACAATTTTCAGTACGCCTGGAGCTGTGGATTTGCTTGTGGGCAGTATGCTTAGGCGTTAACTTTATTTAGATTTAGCTGTTTTATATAGTCTGGATAAGCGGTAATAGTTAAATTGTTATCGCTACAACAGACTAAATTACGGCCATTATTTTTAGCTTCGTATAGTGCTTTATCAGCCCGTTCCAATATCTTTAGTACAGTATCACCCGTTTGAATAGGGGCTAAACCTATACTGATAGTAAGAGATATATTTACAATTGGATGAGTGCCCACATACTCTTTTAGCTCATTAGCTTGTGCCATCGCATCGGTTATGGAGGTGCCTGATAAAATAACAGTAAACTCTTCACCTCCCCATCGTGCAATTAGAGAGCTCTTTGGCATTTTATTTTTTAGTATATTGGCAAATTCACTCAAAACGCTATCACCTACTAAATGACCATAAGTATCGTTAATGTTTTTAAAGTAATCTATGTCGCAAATAAGTAAGCAGTTAGATGCTTTTGACACTTCATTTTTAGCAATTAACTGAGATAATTCAGAATCAAATTTTTGTCTGTTATAAAGCCCCGTTAACTTATCGGTTTCTGCTAAGTGTTGAATTTCCAAGTTACGGATAGATAATCGAGTGTATGCCGAAAACCGTGTTTTTTCGTAAAATCTAAAAATTAAAATATGAGCAAGGCTTACCTCTATAAGATTAAATAAAGAGCCTAAGCCAATTGTTACGGTTTGCTGTTGTTGTAAATACACAAGATACGCACAAATAGTAAAGGCGACTGCACTAAATAGGCTTCCCCAGTTTCTTCCAACTAAAAAAAAGCTAAAAGGCGGGATTAACGTTGCCCAAAATAAAGAATGCGCATGCCCACCTACAGAAACTACAAACATCATTATTAAGCTAACGACCATTAATGTAACGGCCCACGCTGCTGCATTTACATTGGCTGTTTTATTAAACCAGGTATAAATACCTAACGATACAGTAAGTCCTAAGGCATCAATTAAAGCAATGTCATAGCTTTCAAAATAAAAAAGATTGAGGAGTGTTAAAACTAAAAAGTAACATGTAGTTATTAGTAAAGAGTGGGCTATTAAGCGAGTACGCCAAAAATCCTTATGGTCTTTTGGGTATTGTGGAAACTCTTTGTACCAAAAACCTAGCATAATGAAAGACTCTTTAACCTCTGAATTTAGTGATTATTACTTATATTAGGCTTTTATTATAGTTTTTTACTTTGATAAAAAGGGTATTACAGATTGGAAGCGAGTTATTTATATGAAAGCTTAACGGGTTAAGTGCTAACCGCGCTAAGCTTTATAATAATTCAGGTTATAGCTGAATAGTTAACTCTTTATAGCCGGGCGATAATCACTCTTAACGCCTGCGTAATTAGGGCCAAATATAGAAAGCCCTTTTGGCGTTGTAAACTCAACAGGTGCTGGCAAAATAATAACGGATACAGGCATACCTACTTCATAATTTGGGTTGGTGATTGGCGTACCCGCTTGTGTGTTTAGGCAACAAATTAAATCAGGGATGGTAACGTGGACATCATCATTTAAAAACGCTGCCATATTTTCGTTTTTAACTGTAATTTTATAACTATTACCAACAAACTCACCAGTACCAGTAAGAATAACTTCACCTATAGTAAACCCTTCAAGTGTTTTAAATTCAAAGGCACTAACAACGCCTTCAAACGCAACGAACCCTTTACCTTGTTCTGCAACTACATTAATCGTATTGTCATTTGAGTTATTGGCTTCACGCATTGCTCTTCCAAGCTTTAATGCTTTACTTATAGTGCCATGAATAACTGCATCTTTCATTTGTTCAATAGGAAGAATATGATCGATAGCTGCTATGTCGTTACGGCTTATTTTAGCCAATGCTCGCACTACGGTCTCGGCGCGTAAGTCGTCCATTACGTTTTCACAAATAAAGCACTCGCCAAATTCGTTAGCGGTAATAATTGGTGCTGCAGGTAAGTTGTTTAAATAATAGGTTGAGTGGGTTATTTCAGGGACTGCTCGCCCAGCAGGGTCTGCATCAATAATATAACCGTCAAACATAGCCGCTAAATAAAAAGATACCGCAGTATTGGAACCACCTAGTTCGCAGCAAATAGTCCCGTAAATAGACTCTTTATTCATGTACTCAAGGGTGCGTTCGTAAGCTGCTAAAATAGAATGCCTACCTGTACGTGGGAGGTTAGCATAAGCGTGTTCTTCATCATCAGTTAGAGGCGATATAGCCCCTAAAATATAAGGCGTGCATACAAGTTCGCCTGCGGGTACTTCATCTGCGCTAATAAGTTTAAACGTTTTGCCAAGTGCAAGGGCTTCGTCAATATAATTTATGCCTTCGCTTAGCTCACCGCCACCGCCAGTACCTAAAATGGCGCAGCCGTATAAAATATCTATAAGTTGTTCACGATTAAGAATTTGCATGTGTGTATCGCTATTAGTTATATAAAAAATAAGAGGCTGCTTTAAGGGTATTTAAAGCAGCTATTTGAGAATTGAGATTAAAAGTCGTAGCTTAGCTCTACGCCGTAACTACGTGGTTTATTAGGTTGGCGCGCAAGTTCAGTAATCCCGTCGCCATATAAAAATATATCTTCAATGGCACGTTCATCAGTGAGATTTTCGACGTAAACTTGCACCGTCCACTGCTCAGACTTAACGCCAATACCTGCATTTAGGTAGGTGTAACGTGATGACTCTACATCTGGAATATCAATGCTAAAGGTTTTAGGGCCTTCAATTAATAGTTCGGTGCGGGAGAACAATGACCACTGGCCGTTTAATTGCGTATTATGATTGGCCGATATACTGTAGTTGTATTCAGGTACCCAAAACTGTGGTTTGCCAGCTAGGTCGGGACGTAGTTCAAAACTTTTTATTTCTGAATCAATAATACCGGCGCTTAGGTTTATGCTTAAGTTGCTGGTGGCTGCATAGGCCGCCTCTAGCTCTAGGCCTTTGGTTTGTACTTCATCAATTGATAAGTTTTCGAGGGTGAAGGAATCTACGTTAAATTGCGTAAATTGGGCATCGTCTTGATCAATTATAAACGCGGCACCATTGAGTGTTACTTTGTTATCAAACAAGGACGTTTTAAAGCCCATTTCGTAACTATCAGACACTTCTTGATTAAATGTACGGCTAATCCCTTCTGCTGGTTCGTTAAAACCGCCACTTCTAAATCCGTGCGAATAACCCGTATATAGCAAAAAGTCATCAGTAACTTGATATCCTAAAGTTACTTTTGGCTGTAATTGGCTAAACGACTTTTTAGCGTAAGTATCTGTTTTATTGGTTGGGTCAAACGATTCTCGCGTATCATGATCGTAGCGTAGAGCCGCGGTTAGCTCTAACTGCGAGGTAATGTCGTAGTTAAATTGCCCCGCAAGGGCCCATGCATCGCTGCTGTTATTATCGATAATAGATAAGTAAGATTCATCGTTTGCAAAATCTTTACGGGTGAGTATTTGTGCATCAGTAAAGTCATCATAAAAAAGTACCGCAGTGTCGCGGTCGCGCTGTTGATAAAATGCCGACACAGACCATCTAAATTCCTGATCTGACTGAGATATAAACGAGACTCAACAGTTAATGATTCAACATCGTATAATCCCTCAGTTCCAAATGGGGCTCTAAACAAGCCATCTTCATCTATAAACGTCGCATCGGCTGAGTAGTCGCCATCGTAAAAATGCTCATTTTCAGAGTTACTGTAGGCGGTTACAAATTCAAATTTACCCAGATCGTAATGCTGGGTCAGCTTAGCGCTTAGCTCATATACATCGCGCTCGTCTTCGTTAATAATATTTTGCGAGGTATTAATTGAGAAGTCTTCAATGGTGTCATCGTTTACGCCTTGATAGTAAGCAAAACCCGCTTCGCTTGACGTGTATTTGCCTTTAAGATTTATTGATGTGTCTTCAGTTAATTCAAATTCTAATTGCGAAAATACAGACTGTTCTTTTAATGGATCGGCTTTATCGCCCGTGTAAGTATTTTTAATAAGGCCATCGGTATCTTTTATATAACCACCGGCTCTAAAATAAGCGGTGTTTTCATCATTTAACGACCCTGACACAACTGCATTTAGGTTATAGGTATTACCATTACCAATTGAGCCTTTAATTTTACCTTCAAAGTCTTCAATCGGTTTTTTTGTCGTAACAATCACCGCACCACCAATTGCGCCTCTGCCGTACAACGCACCTTGTGCGCCACGCATAACTTCAATGCGTTCAATATCTACTAAGTCTTGGTTAATAAACTCTAAATCGGGGGCGGTTACACCATCAACAACAAATGCGAGTGGCGGATCGCCTACTTGCGGTGTAATTAACCCACGAATAGTTATGCGCGCAAGGCCGGGTCTAAAGTTATCAAGTTGCGATAGATTAGGCGTTAAATTAGCAACATCACGAAAGCTGGTGATACGAGATTTTTCAATAGTATCGGCGCTAAAGGCGGTAACAGAGTCTGGCACGTTTTGAATTGACTCAACACGTCCTCGAGAAATAACAGAAATTTTTTCGATAGTGCTGGCTGTATTATTTTGTTCTTGTGCATTAACGTGTGACAAGCACGATAAACTCACCGCCGATGCTAAAAGCGTTTTATGGAATTTTGTTCTATTGTATCTGCTCATGTTATATGTCCTAATGTCACGACTAAGGTAATGTTTTTAACGTACAAACATTGTCGCTTTTTCAGACAAAATAATATTTTGTAAAACCTTAAATGAGCACAAACATATTGTGAAAATACCTAACAGGCGCTAAGTTTTATGTACATTTTGACAATAGGTTTACAAAATTAATTATTTTTCAATGTGAAACCAGTTATGAAAAAAACAATAAAAATAGACAGATATAACCAAAAAATATTAGCGATAGTGCACCTTACTGCCGATCTCACTAATGTAGAGTTAGCTGAGCGAGTAAACCTTTCTCCTAGTGCGTGTTTTCAACGCGTTAAAGCATTAAAAGAAGCCGGGTATTTTCGTACATTTCATGCCGATATAAATCTTGAACAAATATGTGAACATGTATTTGCTTATATGGAATTTACACTTGAGGACAACAACTTAGCAGCTAGGCGTAAGTTTTTAGCCGAAATACACGATATCCCCGAAATAATGGATTGCATGCAGCTAAGTGGTGATATTGATTATATTTCGTTTTGTTGTTTTGCCGATATTCAGGCGCTTAACGCAATGTGCGATAAGTTAACGGGCAGTAGTAATTATACGATTAAAAAATTAACTACACGTATCGTGCTTGAGCGAGCCAAGTTCTTTTTGGGCTACCCGCTTGAAAAACTAAAGTGGCGAGACGAAATGAAAATAGAAGAAGACGAACAAGGCGCTGATTAAGCGCCTTGTTTAGTTATAAGTGCTTATGGTTTGTTAACTGGTTTTGGCTTGATCAATTTTACAAAAAAAGTATAAATAATTGCGGTTAAAATAATGGCATCAATAACGGTAATGCCACTCAATGACACGTTAAATATCGCCCCATTACACACTGCAAATGCCGCACCTACAAACCAAGCCGTAAATGCAGGTACAGAAAAGCGCGCGTTATTAGTGAGCGTATTTGCGTTGTACGCGTGAGGTTTTATAAATAATGCATCAACAATAATAACGCCTGCAACGGGCACAAAAATATCTGACAAAAAAGCCAAAAAGCTAATAAACATATCTAAAATATTTATAAAAGCGGCACCAATTCCTACTAGCCCTAATAAAACAATAACCCACTTTTTATGCCAGTGCGGAAAAGTAGCCTCCACACTGAGTGCGGTACTGTATAGATTTAACGAATTTAAAATCCAACTTCCTGCAATTACTATAAAAAATGCCGAAAAACCTAAATTAAGCGCTAGCATTAAACTCAATATTTCGGTTTCTTGCATGGCGGCTGCTGCAAATACAGCAACAAAAATAACGAGCAGTTCAATAATCATATAAGCAATAAAAGAGGTGTATACGCCGCCACGTTTTTGTTTAGAAAAACGGGTTATATCGGGCAAGATAATTGCGCCAATAATAACGCCACCAACAATAGCGGCTACAGCATCTTCAAGTGATAAGTCAGCCGGCTTTTCTAAGTTTATAAAATCAACGAATGGCATGTTATCTAATGCGCCAAATAGCATCATTGCGGTCACTACAGCTAAAATGGGGATCATAATAGAAGCCAATACATTAATAGCTTTAAATCCGTATAACGTGGTTATAAGCATGGCGCAGCCAGCAGCTATATCAATTGGCCACTCAGGCATAATAATATTAAATTCAGCACTTAGTAGGCGTACTACTGCATTCGAAAATAAGTCTATATTTACCCCAAACCAGCCAATTAATGACAAAGCAAAGGCTATATTTACAATGCCAGCACCGGCATTGCCAAACGCTATTTTTACTAACAAATAAGAGCTTAAGCGGCTTTTTACACCTATCGAGCCCATGGCACCGCCAATGATGGTTAAAATAATTGAGCCAATAACTAATGCCCAAAGCGTATTGCTTACACTCGAATTTTGATGAATTTCTAAGCCGGTAATAAAGGTGGGCAGTGAAAAACTTAGCATTGCGGCTATGGCTGCAATGCGCGGCCAAGCAACAAGTTCTTTGGCGTTAATTGTGTGGCGGTCGTTCCCGTTAGGCATTACCTGTTTCTCTTTTTTATTATCTTTAATATTACTATACGCCGCTGGCGTGCAAAATTTTTTACTATTGGCGTGTTATTAAAAATATTAGGTTTTAAAAGTAGGGCGTGTACAAAATTATATTTTGTAGTAATTATTATTGTGTATTCAAAGGCACTACCAATTAGGCAAAAAAAAACCGCCAAAATGGCGGTTAAAAGGTCTACACAACACAACAAAATATAACTATTTTTTCGTTATTTTAATAACGCCAACACATCAAAGCAGGCACCCATAGTGTGGTAATCAGTTTTACCAATAGGGCTTTTCTCGGTATCCATTTTTTTGTTATCTACGGTTAAAATTCTAAACCACGCACCGTATTGATGATCAACTAAATGCAGCCACGAATACTGCCAAATTTTGTCGTACCATTGCTGGTATTTTTCATCACCTGTTGCTTGATAAAGATAGGCAGCACAACACAGTGTTTCGGCTTGAACCCAAAAGTACTTATCGTCATCGCAAATAGTTTTATCTGGGGCAAAACCGTAGCAAATACCGCCGTGTTTTTTATCCCATGCTACATCTATTGAGTTATCAAATAATGCTTGAGCGCGTTCAATAAGCCATTTTTGTGGCTTATGCTTATTTAAAAACATAAGCAGTTTTGACCACTCTGTTTGATGACCAGGCTGAAAGCCCCACGGACGAAATAAATTTTTAGGATCGTTTTTGTTGTACTCTAAATCGACCTGCCAATTTATATCGTAATGCTCCCAGATTAATCCGCCCATTAAATTAGCTTGGCGGTTAACCATGTTGTCGGCAAGAGTAAGCGCACGGTTTAAAAATATCTCGTCTTTTGTTGCTTCATAAGCAGCAATAAGTGCTTCGCAAGTGTGCATGTTGGCGTTCTGGCCACGGTATGAATCGCACTTTGTGAAGTCGCTGTTGTGCTGATCTTTATATAACCCGGCTTTTGCATCCCAAAAATGTGTTTCCATTGTTTGAAATGTATCGTTGAGGTATTCACGCGCCTCTGTAACGCCCACACGGTATGCCCAGCTGTACGCTAAAATAACAAACGCAAAGCCATAACAATGGTTAGTGTTATCAAGTACGGTTGCTTGGCCGTTTTCAACTTTTAATAACCAGTTGTAGCCGCCAGTTTGCTCAACAAGATGATGCTTACGAATAAACTCAATACCCGATTTAACACGGGTAAGGTATTTTTCGTCATTAAAGGTTTGATACGCGCGTGCATAGTTAAATACAAAACGAGTAGAGCTTACTAAATGGCGCGTTTGTTTATCAAACACCTCACCATTATCAGAAAAGTTTTGGTAAAAACCACCGTGTTCGTCGTCAATATTTGGCTCGTAAAACGCTAAGGTGTCGCTAATGTGCTGCGTTAAAAACTCATGGCTTTTAAAGTTATCAGGTGTACTTTTCATAGTTCGCTCCTAAAATCGTGTAGAGACTTTTGGTTAGGTAAGGAGTTAAATGCCCCTTTGTAAGATGCGGCGTGGGCACCGCATAACGAAGCAAATTCAAAAATAGTATTTAGCTTTGAATTATTTTCACAAAGCGTACTAAAGCTCACAGGTGTAAGTGCTTGTAAGCCTAGCTGATATAATAGGCCACCTACAAAGGCATCGCCGGCGGCAGTAGCATCAACCATAGTTACTTTTTTAGGGATAAGCATTTGTTTGCCGTGTTTAGTAAACCAATACATTGGGTTACTTGCATCTGTGACTACAAATAGCTCACAGCCGTTACTCAGTGTTTGGGCAATAAATTCATCACTCGATTGCTCACCCGCAAGGTATTCAAGCTCTTCTTTTGAGGCTTTAATAATTGAGCAGTCTTTTAATAATGGTAAAATATGTTCGCGAGGGTTAGCATCGCTTGGCCATAAATTAAGGCGCAAGTTAATATCAAAGCTCACAATTGAGTTATTTTGTTTTGCAAATTTAACACCGTAAGCGGTGGTGTTTCTGATGTTTTCGTCGGTTAACGTGTTTGAGCAAATATGAAAAATATCGCATTGCTCAAACCATTCGCTACTAAAGTCATTATTACTAAAGTGCAGATCGGCGGTGTTATCACGATAAAACTCAAACGTACGATCGCCGTCGTTATCAAGTGACACAAACGCAAGCGCCGTTTTAGCATGATCAGTAAAGCGCATAAAGTCGGTTTTTACACCTTGCTCTTTTAATGCGTTATGTAAAAAGTCGCCAAAGCTATCAGTGCTTAGCATTCCTGCAAAGTAGGCATTACCGCCTAGCTTTGCAATAGCTACGCTTACGTTTGCAGGCGCACCGCCTGCAAACTTTGTAAACGCTTCGTGTTCGTTGCTGTTTTGGCTCAATTTATTTGAAAGTAAATCAACCAGTACTTCACCAAAGCATATTGTGTGTTTCATGATGTTGCCTTAGTTGTTAGTCAAGTAGCCAATGTAATGCTATTGCAGCTGTCCACGAGAAGTCTTTACCACCACAGCCTGCGCCTGTTTCTGGGTTAAAGTATTCGTAGTAGCCTGACTTAACAACGAGGTTGCGCGTATCATCTTGAATTTTTTCAGCCGTTGTTACACAGCCGGCTTCTTTAAGGCCTGTGGCTATCATCCAGTTAATGTGTAACCAAATAGGGCCGCGCCAGTAGCGTTGTGGCTCGTATTTTTCTTCTTTAGGGTGGGTAGAAGCCACACTAAATTGGCTCGACTCAATAAAATCTTCAGTGGCTGTATTAATTATTTTAGTTTGCTCATCGCTTGTTAAGCCTGCATATACAGTTAATAGCGCGGCTGATGTTTTAACTTTCGCTAAGCTGTTAGTTAATACATCACGACAATAAAAATACTGACTTTGCTCACACCATAAAGTGTTTATGGCTTGCTCTGTTTTTTGTAAACGCTGTGCTAAGTAATCAGTGCGGGCATCGTTTAAACCAAGTTGTTCACCCATTTTGAGTAAATCTTTGGTTGCACGGTGCAAAATAGCAATAATACCTAGGTCATTCATTTTGTACGGGCTGGTTTCGTAAATTACTTTACTGTCAAAGTTGTTACGTTTAAAAAAGTCTACAAGGTATAAAAAGCGGTCGTATTCACTTTTATGTGGACGTTGAGAAGAGTCTACATGGCTTGTATCACGGCGCGTATATTCCCAATCCACACATGGCACAGCTTGAAGAGCGTCATCCCATGATGGGCTGTTATCCATGCCCGACTCCCACGGGTGATATGTCACTACTAAACCAGTACTTTCAGGATCTCGGTCGTTGTACCACCATAAATGATAGTCAACTACTTGTGGAAATAATGCTTTAACTTTTTGTTCTGCAAGTGTTTTGTCTTTCGCACTGGTAAGCATCTCCTTCATTACAGTAGCAACTACTGGCGGCTGAGAAATAGAGGTACTTTTGATTTTTTTATCTGATCCCCATACGTCAGGACCTGGAAAATAAGTATCTGAATCTTTATGAAACAAGATGTGCGGCACCATGCCATCATCCCATTGGCCTGAAAATAACACATCAATTTCTTGCCATGCGCGGCTTTCGTCAGACTTCATCCAACCTAGCGCTGTAATGGCTGAGTCCCAGTTCCACTGAAACGGGTATAGGCCATGTGTTGGTACTGTATAGCCACCTAAGTCGTTTGCTATAAGTGTTTTAGTAGCAAGGTCTGCAAGCGATGAAGCCGTTGCTGAGTCAATTTTACCGCTGTTTATAGTAGTCATATTGGGTGCTCTTTGTGTGTTATTTTCGATTTGGATAATATTAAAGCACTCATTATGGGTTGTAAATGTTTTTTTCTGTGCTTAAATTCTGTTCGAAGTAACAAAAAACTAACATGTTCACTTGATTATTTCGGCTTTACTTAGCCACACTCTAAGTAAATACACACAGACAACTAGCACAAATGGAGAATACCCGTGAATAAAACTACGATCGCCTCTATTGTATCTTTATGCCTTGCACAGGGCGCTTATGCAGCAGAAGAAACTGCACCAGATACAGCAAAAAAAGCTAACAACGTTGAGCGTATTATCGTCTCTGGTACCAGTAAAGGGCGTGTTATTTCAGACACTCCACAATCAGTAACATCTATTAGCGAAGACGAGCTGGTAAAGCTTTCTTCAAGTAGCCAAGCAGATGTGCTTCGCTATATTCCGGGTATTAAAGTAGAAGGCGGTGGCGGTGAAGTCGCTACTAACCTACAAGTAAGAGGCTTACCTTCATCGGGTCAGTTTCAATTTACGCCGCTGTCGTATGATGGTTCACCTACACTGAGTGTTTTTGGTTTGAACTCATCGGCGTTTGATGTGTATTACCGTAACGATCTGGGTATTGAACGCGTAGAGTTTGTGCGTGGTGGTGTATCTAATTTATTTGGCCAAGGTTCTGTGGCCGGCATTATTAACTATATTTCTAAAACGGGCAGTGATGATCCGCAAAGTACCGTACAAATGGAGCTTTCTGATCAAGGGCGTACACGCTTAGATTTTGCAACGAGCGGTCCGCTTAATGAAGACGGCTTATATTACGCACTTTCTGGTTTTTACCGTTACGACGAGGGCCCGTTAGATACAGGCCTTGAGACTAAAGGTACTCAGTTACGTGGTAATATTCGTAAAGAATTTGATGATGGCTCTGGATCATTTACGATTTACGGACAGTACATTGACGACCAAGCTCAGTTTTATTTACCTATTCCACTTGATGGCGAAAGCCGTGAGCGCTTAATTGGTAACGATGGTCGTGAAGTAGAATCACTGCAAACAGCGCAAGTATCTAACTTAACGTACGATACAGCAAATGGTCGTTATGAATCGCCAATCAGCGATGGTGTGGTTACTAAAGGTGGCTCTGTGTCAGTGGTGTTTGAAAAAGAACTCGCTAACGATTTTGCTATTAACATGCGCAGTAAGTACGCTAAGTATCAACACGAATTTAATTTATTTTTAGATGGCGACGGTATTATTAATGTACCTGAAAGCCAAGACGACTTTTTAGCTAACCGTGGCTTAGGTGATGCAAGCGGCGCTGAGTTTTCTTATGTTAATTCAGGTATCGCACTTGCAAGCGATGACTTACTATTTGCTAACCGCATTTTAGACCGCGACCGCCCAGCTGAAGATTTTTCTGCAGAATTTAATATCATCAAAAGTATTTATGTAGGTGATTTTAGCCATGATATTACAGTCGGTACATTTTTCTCTCACAGTGAAGCCGACGACGATAACGTTATTACGACTTACTTAGGTGAATTTAATAACAACCCTCGCTTAATCGACTTAACGTATACCGATGTTAATGGCGACGAAATTCAGTACACACAAAATGGCATTAGTGGGCCAGGTATTTCTTATACTAACCAAACCATTAGCGCTACCCGCCGAGCACTTTATATAGCGGATCAAATGGAAAGTGACGATTGGATTTTTGACTTTGGTGTTCGCTACGAAGAAATTGAAGGAAAAATTAGCCGCGAAGGCAGCCAAGTTGTACAAATAAATAATGACCCATCACTCGCATCTAACTTACAAGTAAATACAACCGGTAGTGGTGTAATGACCTACGGTGAAGTAGATACGTCTGAATTTGCTGTATCGGGTGCGGCATTATATCGCTTAACTGATAATTTAAATGTATATGCCAATGCATCACGCGGGTTTTTCTTCCCAGAAATTAGAGGTATTCAGTTTAATGACTTAGGCGAGCCTGCCAGCTACGAAGCTGAAATTGTAGAGCAGGGCGAACTAGGTGTTAAGTTTTTTGATAACGACTTTAGCGGCAGTGTTGCGTTATTTAGAACTGACTTAAAAGATAGACGCAGCGTAGACTTTGTAAACGATGGTAACGGTGGCGTATTAGAACTGCCAGTAATGCAGTCAACTAAAGCAACCGGTGTTGAGCTTACAGGTCGTTACGATATTACCGATGAGTGGGCTGTTGATGCCAACATGACCTACACCGATCACGAATTTACTGAATTTGATTCAGACCCTTCTATTATTGGTAACGAGTTACGTCGTAAACCAAAAATACTATTCAATACATCTATAAGCTATACCACAGATGATTGGGATGCTTCTATTTATCATAACTTTACAGGTAAAAACTTTGCTAACGATGCAAACTCTGTAGAACTTGATTCATTCCATTTATTTAGATTTGATGCAGGTTATAACTGGCAAGTTGCACCAGAGCAAACAGTACGCTTGAGCGTTGGGGTATTTAACCTGTTTGATTCTGACGGTGTTACTGAAGGTTCGCCACGTTTAGGCAATAGCCAAACGGCAGATAATCCATACTTTGTAGGTCGCCCGATTCTCCCACGACGCGTTACTTTAAGAGTTAAATACGACTTTTAAATAAATGCTTTATGCCTATTAACTCACTTTGGGGTTAATAGGTTTTTTGCATTGTGATGCATTTTTCAGCTAAGTTAGCTACAGGTTTATCTTTTTGACTAGGCTCGTTTATTAAAAAGATAAGGGCAGGTAACCATTTGGTATTTTATTTTTGAAAAGGCGCAGTGTTTTCATATTGTGAATACGCGAATTAATTATGAATATATTAGATTTTTCAATAGTTGCTCTTTATCTTGGTGCCTTATTGGTAATGGGATTTATGCTACGCGAACAAACCAATAAAAATGATTACTTTTTAGGGGGTAAAAGCTTAGGTTGGAAACCTTTGGCTTTGTCGGTAATGGCCACTCAGCTTTCGGCTATTAGTTTTATTTCGGCTCCTGCATTTGTTGGTTTGCGTGAAGGTGGTGGTATGCAATGGCTCTCGTATGAGCTGGGTGTTCCGCTGGCGATGATTTTAATTTTAGCAACTATTTTACCCAAGCTTTATAAAAGCGGCATTGTTAGTATTTACGATTATTTAGAAATGCGCTTTGGTCGCTCAACCCGTGTACTTATTAGTGTGGTGTTTCAATTTAGTCGTGCGTTTGCCACCGGTATTATGATTTACGCGGTATCGCTTATTCTACAAGGCACCATGGGAATAGAAGCATGGCAGGCCATTGTATTAACTGGTGTTATAACTGTTTTATATTCACTGCAAGGCGGGATGAAAGCCGTAGTATATGGTGATGCGATTCAAATGATCATCATTGTTCTGGGGACTATTGCTTGTATTGGGTTTGGACTATATCACTTGGGTGGGGTTGACTCGTTTATTAGTAATGTTGACTCGAGCCGATTAGAAGCGATTAAGTTTGATTCATTTGGTTTTAGTGGTGATGGCTTTGGCTTTTTACCGATGATTTTTGGTGGTGTGGTACTTTACGCCTCTTACTATGGGTGTGACCAAACGCAAGCGCAACGTGCGCTTAGTGCAAAAGATCCTAAAAACCTACGCTACATGATTTTAGCAAATGGCGTAGTGCGCTTCCCAATTACCATTTTATATTGTGTGTCGGGTTTAATTGTTGGCACACTGGCAATGAGTAACCCTGAATTTTTAGCAAAAATTCCAGCAGATAACCCTGATTGGATGATGCCTATATTTATTTTAGATTACCTACCGCATGGCTTAATTGGTTTGTTAGTTGTTGCTATTTTGTCGGCAGCGATGTCGTCACTAAGCTCTGCGATTAATTCACTTTCGGCGGTAAGTATTGAAGACTACAGCCGTATATCTAACAAAGAGCTCGACCAACCATCTTACTTAAAGTTAGCTAAATACTTAGGTTTAGCATGGGGCGCAATTACACTTGTGCTATCACTTTTTGCTGGCGATATTGCACCAACCATTATTGAAGCGATTAACAAGGTAGGTTCGTTATTTTATGGCCCAATACTGGCGGTATTTTTAGTTGCTGTACTAAGTAAACGCAGTGCTGCATTGCATGCCAATATTGGCTTAATTAGTGGTGTATTAATTAACTTGTTGGTGTCGGTATTTGCGCCTGATATTTTCTGGTTTTGGTGGAACTTTATAGGTTTTGTAAGCGCCGCTGTGATTATTTATGTGACGAGTCGTTTAATTCCACGAGAAGTAAACGAAGTAACAAAAGTACAAAATGCCGAGACAGTGTCAAACTCAATTTTAACTGGCAAAGATATCGTTATGCTACTTAGCATGTTTATTGTGATGATATTAATTTGTTTAGCTATTCCTTCAATTTTTTCGTGAGCTGTGACTAATGGATTCTAAAAAATCGTTTTTAATTGATTTATTTACCACTGCGGTAAATGCCTGTAAACCGAGTGCTTGCATGAGTAAGTATTTAGAAAATATAGATGCAAGTAAAGGTTTGTGTGTAGTGGGGGCAGGTAAAGCCGCCGCCGAAATGGCCGCTGAAGTTAATCGCTTTTATGGTGATAGATGTTTTGGCGCAGTGGTAACGCGTTACGGATACGAAAGTAGCAGCGATACTGGGCGAATTAAAGTGCTTAGTGCAAATCACCCAACACCAGATGATAACAGCTTAGCTGCAGGTAAAGAGTTATTGGATCTTGTAAAAAACAATCCGGCTGATATTCCTATTTTGTTTATTATTTCGGGTGGCGGTTCGTCGTTGATGTGCCTACCTGTTGATGATGTACCTTTTTCACAAAAGCAAAAGCTTAACCAATTTTTACTGAGAAGTGGTGCAAGCGTTGATGAAATTAATGTAGTGCGTAAGCAGTTGTCACTTGTTAAAGGCGGCAAGTTAGCGCAGGCCGCTAAGTCGGATTACGTTACGCTCATTATTTCAGATGTAGTAGGGGATAAACCAAGTGATATAGCGTCTGGTCCTACTATTAGCGATGGCAGTACTAAAGCCGATGCACTGGCTATTTTACAAAAGTACAATTGGCCGGTAATTAAAGAGGTTCAAGCGCATTTATTAAAACCTGAGCAAGAAAGAGCTGCCGATACTATAGGTGAGCACTTTGTTGTTGCAAACGCGCAGCATGCTATTGATAACGCTATAAGTGTTGCACAGCATCAAGGCTGGGAAACCCTGGTACTAGGATATGATATTCAAGGCGAGGCTAAAGAGGTAGCAAAGCAACATGCGGCTATCGCACTTGAGCAAAAAGCCCAAGGCAAGCGCGTTATGTTGTTCTCCGGTGGCGAGCTTACCGTAACCGTTGCTGATGTTTATGGAGATGGCGGGCCAAATCAAGAATACTTAATGGCGCTGGCTGAGGCACTTAATGGCGAAGCGGGTATTTACGCACTTGCTTGTGATACAGATGGTGTAGATGGTAGTAAAGATGTAGCGGGTGCTTACATAAATAGCACCACAATTACACGCGCTCAAAACGCCGGAGAGAGCCTTCAAGCACAGTTAGAAGGGCATAATAGCCATCAGTTTTTTAAAGCCATTGATGATTTAATTATTACTGGGCCAACTAACACAAATGTGAATGATTTTAGAGTGATAGTGATTGAATAGGCGCAGTTTACCTACTTGTTCTTTATAATGGTTTCACGTAATCTTGTGCTCCAATTTTGTTAGGGTTAATACCTATGTTTTCGTTAAACAACAGTAACTTATTACGCTCTGGTTTTGAACTTGGAAAAGGCGAAAAGCTATTTCAAGATATTGAGCGCGATATTATAAAAGTGGTGTTTTGGGAGAAGTGCGTAACACAAAGCCATATTGTGAGCGCCACTCGTATTCCACAACAAACTGTGTCGCGTTTACTTAAGTCGTTAACCCAGCACGGCGTAATAGTGCAAAGCGATACGCTAATTCCAAATAAAAAAGGTAAGCCGGGGTTTGGCATTGCTCTTAACCCCGATTACGGATTTACCTTTGGCTTAGCTATTTTGCTTGATGCCATTTCGATTGCTGTAATGGATTTTACCGGCAAGGTGGTTTACACCCATATGCAGCTAATGTCGGATATGAGCATTAATAATGTGCTTAAATGCGCACAAAAGCTGGTGGAAGATATAAGTGCTGAGCGGGACATCCCAAGTGAAAAAGTGCTGGGAATGGGCGTGGGTATCTCTGGCTTTTTTAGCTCAATGGATGGGAAAATGAATACCCATCATATGCTAGAAGAGTGGTCGCAGGTTGATATTATCGATATTGTGTCGCAGCATTTTCAGCTTCCTACTTGGGTTGTTAACGATGCAACAGGCGCAGCTGCAGGCGAGGGCGTTGCTGGTATTGGTCGTGAGTACAAAAACTTTGTTTATATGTTTGTGTCGGCCGCATTTGGTGGCGGTATTGTAAATAATGGCGATGTACTGCGTGGTACTTACGGAAACGCAGGTGAGCTTGGCGACATGCTACCGCCTAAATTGTATGCGCACCCTAATCTTGAATTACTAAAACGTATTTTGAAAAAAAATGGCGTAGCCGTTACTTCTATTTACGATCTGCACGACAACTTTGACCCCGATTGGCCCGGCGTTGAAGAGTGGCTGTTTAAAGTTCAAGACTCATTTGATTTAGTGGCAACTTGTTGCTCTGCATTATTAGATGCTGAAGCGATTATTATTGGTGGCCATATTCCAAAAGAGTTGGCTGAAAAAGTTATTGCACGTACTGAGGTTTATGCACAATTTAGACGTGGCGCCAAGCGGCCAATGCCTAAGTTGGTGGTATCTAATATTAATAATTTTCCGGTATCAATTGGCGCAGCTACTTTGCCATTTAGAGAGCTGTGTTTGTAGTTTAAGAGGAATTTAAAAACAAAAAGCCGATATTGTTTATGCAATATCGGCTTTTTAGTGTGGGTTATTTACTCTTCAACGAATGCCTCACCTTGTGTCATCCACTTAGCAGCTGGTTTGCCTTTTAAGTAATGATCAAAGTACTGCATCATACGCACTGAAAAATCGACCTGATTAGGAAATTTTTTCAAGTGGTGTGGTTCACCCTCGTATTGTAAAAATGTAGCGTCTTTTCCTGCACGGCGTAGCGCTAGGTAATACTGCACGCTTTCATGCCAAGGCACTGCATCATCTTTGTCGCCAGACATGATTAAAATAGGCGTATTAACTTTGTCTGCAAAAAATACCGGTGAGTTTTCTATATAAAGCTCTGGTGCTTCAAATAAGTTTTTGCCAATACGGCTTTGCCCTGTTTCGTATTGAAATTGACGTGCAAGACCCGATTTAAGACGAATGCCACTATACGCGCTGGTCATGTTAGATACTGGCGCACCCGATACAACTGCTTTAAACATATCTGTTTGGGTGATCATAAACGCACTTTGATAACCCGCCCAAGAGTGACCTTGTAAGCCTATTTTATCTGGGTCGGCTATGCCTAAATCTATTAATTTTTGGGTAGCGTTTATCATGGTTTGCGTTGACGATTTACCAGGGTGACCTATTTCAAAGCGAATATCAGGTAAAAATACCGCATAACCGTTTGAGGTAAACATAGGGAAGTTAGGGCGATGATTTAATTCCATCTTAGGAAAATCAAACATGCGTTGACTCATGTAACGATAAAAATACACAACCACAGGTACTTTATCGCCTTTTTTATAGCCCGCTGGTTTTATAAGTACGCCTTGTAAGTCTTCGCCATCAAAACCTTTATAGCTTATCAGCTCTGGCTTTTCGCCCCACGCAAAATTATTAATTTGTGGGTTTAGCGTGGTCACTTGTTTTGGTGCGCTAAAGCTAAAATCTGTTTGGTAGTAATCAGGAAATTGGCTATAAGTTTGCGAGGTAAATAAGTACTTGTCAGCCTTTTTGGCTTTTTTAACCATATCAAAGCGTTTATTACCGCTAAGCACCTTAGTTAGTGTGTTAGTGGTTAAGTCGAGCTTTGCAACTTCGCTTTGTTTAGTTTGTAAGTTAATAGCAGAGACAAGTAATGTATCGCCTTTTTTAAAGCCCACTTGGGTTTTATCAAGCTTAATAACACGGTACTGCGTATTGCTTTGCTTACCATTAGTTAGGCGTTTAGCTTGCTGCGTTTTTACGTCAAATGCCCAAATATCGTACTTACTATAAGCAAGCACTTGGCTGCTATCGGTCATCCAACCAGCAAAACCATAACCAGGTTGGGTAGATGGGTAGTCGTGTTTGTCATCAGCAAAGGTTGCCTGAATAGCTTTTGTAAGCGGTGTTACTTTATTATTTTTTAAATCTTTTAACTGTATTTGGCTATCGCTAAAATAAGCCGCAAACTCACCACTTGGTGCAAGGCTTGGTCTAAACGGGTAGTTGCTAATAATGGGTGTTTGCTTACCTGTATTTATATTTACTGCAAAGTAATCAGCAAAAAAACCGCCGTACATTATTTTTTCTAGATAGGGGATGTTAGATGAGCCAAGTAAAGAGGCATCTCGCTCAGGGTTCAGTGCAACCTCAGGCATATTAGTGGTACTTAGCTGTACCACTTTTTGCGAGTTAACGTGATATACCGCGCTGTAATGGCGATTTTTATTAACTTCGTTCCATTGTTGTTCTTCACGCGGTTTTATTTGCGCATCGTTGTTATGCCATACATCTAAACCTTTATGCTCACGTATGGTATCAAAGTCGTACAATGAGGCCTCGTCGGTATATTCTTTGGCTTTTACTTTAGCTGCTAATTTTGGATGGTTTTCAAAATATAAGCGCTCGCCATTTTCTGACCATTTAAGGGAAGCTGTTTTACCTAGAGTCCATGTTTTATCTGGTGAAGTTATTGTTGAAAGTTTATCGTTTTTATATAGCTGTAAACTGTAGCTACGGCGACGCGTGTCATCATTTACATAATTACCCAATGTAAACGCTGCAATGTTGTCAGTTGGGTGCCACGCTATTTTATTTGCGATTACGCCCGGTTCGTCAATTAATACGCTGCTATTAAAGTCACCTAGCTCAATTAACGCTATTTGGTTGTTATTACCGTCGCTGTAACTTTGACTCACTAATAGTTGGCTGTTAGCTGAGTTAATAGCGTAGCTAAATACGTTTTCGATTGTATGGCTACGTTTATCAGATAAATTTACAATAACAAGCGCATAGCTCTTATCTTTTTTATCGGGCGTGATAGCGTTATCTTCTTCGTTTTTAGTGCTATCGCTTTTAGTATTATCGTTTTTAGTACCTTCGGTTTTATCGTCTGCTTTTTTGTCATCGTCTTTTTTATTTAAACGATAAGCAAGCCACATTCCGTCATCAGATAACGTGTAATCTTTTACATCAGCAAAGCTTTGTAGGACACCTGATTGTGTGTTTACGAGTACCAAATTATTTTTAAGGGTGTCTTTTTTTTTGGTTGTTTCTTTTTCAAGTAAGGTAGGTACTTGTGTAAAAGCGACCCAGTTTGCTGCTTTATTAATATGAGGTTTAGTGCCGCGCTCTACTTCTGCAATGAGTGTATTGCTTTGTAGTGAGTAAACTTGGCCTGTTGCATTACCACGATACGGCGTTGCACTAAAAGTGAGTACTTGACCATTGTCAGACAGTTGCGTGCTTTTAGCTGATTTAAAACCAAATACATCTTTAAATTGTAGCGATTCTTTAGCGTGTATGGCGGCGCTAGTTAAGCTAGCAATGAGTGCTGTGCTTAATAGGGTGAGTTTTGTTTTCATTATTGATTCTCGTATTATGACATGGTTTCATTGTAACGAGTTTGGTTCATAATTCGAGCGGATCAGATAAATGGCAGCTATATACGACAAAACGACCCGTAGGTCGTTTTTTAGTATTTAATTTAGTATTTAATTTATTAATTTAGCAGTAATTACAGCCAAATTTTTTGTAGCTCAAGCCATTGTTTTTCAAATTGAACACTTGGCTTTGCTTTAAAGTCGCTACGTACAAACTGATTCATTTTGCCTTCAACGTAGGCAAGTAAAAAGTTTGCAAGAGTAAGCTCATCACTTTGGAAGTTTTTACCTTCACGCAATTTACGCTCACGAAGTACTTGTTTAAACTGAGTTTCTAGTTTTTCAAACAAGCTTTGTACCCGCTCGCGTAAACGTTCCTGCTCACCTTGCAATGCGTCGCCGGTTAAAATACGGGTAATGCCTGGATTTTTTTCAGCAAAGGTTAGAAGTAATAATAAAATGTTGTAAATACGCGTTTGGCTTTCTTTTTCGTTTTCAATAATAATATTTATACGCGATAAAAGGGTATCTTCAATAAACTCAATTAAGCCCTCAAACATACGCGCTTTGCTAGGAAAATGGCGGTATAGCGCGGCTTCAGATACGCCTACTTCAGCAGCTAGTTTTGCTGTAGTGATGCGTTGACCTAAATTAGTTTCTAACATTTGTGCGAGTGCTTGCAGTATTTGCTCTTTGCGATTACTTCTTTTTGTCGCAGGCATGAACATTCCTTTTTATTAGTTATTCTTAGTGGCGCAGTTAAGAACCCTAGTCATTTTTTGTTCAAATGAATGGCGTATGTTAATGTTTTATTCAGTTTGTTTCCAGCCTTTTTATAGATGTTTAGCCAGCTGTTCGATCACCTTGAGCGCTATTTCTGTTTTACTTGTTGTTGGTAATTCTAGTTGTTCATTATGCCAGTACAGTGTTAAAGCATTATGATCTGAATTAAACCCTAAGCCACTTTGTGATACGTCATTAGCGCAAATCATATCTAGATTTTTATTTTTTAGTTTACCTTTAGCATAGCTTTCTACATTTTGAGTTTCGGCGGCAAATCCAACCGTATAAGGGCGGTTTTGTGTAAGGTTGGCAATAGCTGCAATTACGTCAGGGTTTTTAGTTAAAGTAAGAGTGAGTTCGTCGCCTTGCTTTTTCATTTTTTGAGTCGCAATGTTTGCAGCTCGATAATCCGCAACAGCAGCGCAGCCTATAAATGCATCTGATTGTGGTGCATAAATTAATGATTCATTTAATAACTGCTCAGCGCTTTCTATATTAATAAGGTTTACGCCAGTAGGGGCTTTAATGTTTACAGGGCCTGAAATTAAATTAACCTCTGCACCGAGTTGCAAAGCAGCTTCTGCCAGTGCATAACCCATTTTCCCTGAACTGTGGTTTGATATAAAACGTACCGGGTCGAGAGGCTCTCGCGTTGGGCCTGCCGTTATTGTAATTGTTTTTCCTGCAAGTAATTGCGGTCGCTCTTTCGCTGTACATAGCGCAACTAGCTCATGTGGCTCTAACATGCGTCCAGCGCCTACATCGCCACACGCTTGCTCACCTTTACCTGGGCCCCAAATTAGTACGTTACGTGCTTTTAATGCGGCCAAATTAGCTTGTGTAGCTGCATGTGCATACATTTGCTGGTTCATGGCTGGTGCAACGGCTACTTTTGCAGGCGTTGCTAGCAGTAACGTTGTTAGTAGGTCGTCAGCAATGCCGGCTGCCATTTTAGCAATAATATTACACGTCGCTGGGGCGACTAAAATTAAGTCAGCCCATTTTGCAAATTCAATATGCCCCATTGAAGCTTCAGCAGAAGGGTCAAGTAACGAGTCTGAGACTGTTTCGCCACTAACGGCTTGCATAGTTAAAGGGGTAATAAAGTGCTTAGCTGATTCAGTCATAACTACTTTTACTTCACAACCAGAGTCTTTTAATCGCCTAACGAGCTCTGCACATTTATAAGCTGCAATGCCGCCGGTAATGCCTAGTACAATTTTTTTGTTTGTTAAGTTAGTCATGGTTGTTCATCAGTCTTATTAAATATTGCGCTTAAAATAACAAATCTTTACCCGTACAGCGAAGTTTTTTAATTCGAAATAACAGGCTAAATTTCAAATTTGCATTACATTTATAAGACACTTTCGCCTCTCAAGGATGAATAATGCAACTTACTTCACTACCAAACTCACTTCGACCTCGTGAAAAATTGATCGCAAAAGGGGCTAAAGCACTCAGTGACGCAGAGCTTCTTGCTATATTTTTACGAACAGGGTTGCCAGGAATGAATGTAATTGAGTTGGCTCAGCATTTATTAAACGAGAATAAAACACTGCATAATTTGTTTAATGCCAGCATTGAGGAGTTTTGCTCTCAAAAGGGGTTAGGGACCGCTAAGTATGTTCAGCTACAAGCTGTGTTAGAACTAAGCCAACGTTATATGCAGGAGCGTTGCCAACGAGACGCCGTGTTTAATTCGCCAAACTCAGTTTACGATTACCTGACTATTCAAATGCGAGGCTTGCAGCAAGAAGTATTTATGGTGTTATACCTAGATAGTCAAAATAGATTAGTAAAAGACGAGATACTTTTTTATGGCACTATTAATTCTGCCAGTGTGTACCCGCGTGAAGTGGTAAAAGCAGCGCTTAAAAATAATGCAGCCGCTGTTATTTTTGCGCATAATCATCCAAGTGGTATTGCAGAACCGAGTCAAGCAGACAAACTTATTACTAATAAATTGCAGCAAGCACTGCAATTGGTCGACATAAGTGTGCTTGATCACATCATTGTTGGTGGAGAAACGTGTGTTTCGTTTGCCGAGCGAGGCCTGATTTAGCTTTGTTAGATACAGAAGTGTGTTAAAAATGAGCTGTTTAACGTGTTTTGGCAAATTAGTTTAATTTAAATGCAGTTTTTACTTTCCCTAAGGGCATTCGATCTTTATAATTAGCCGCTATCAAATTTACATATATGAGCTGATTGGATAGATCAGTGTTTGATCTTTGCCTGTAAAAGCTGTATAAAGAGCGCCCTTCGATTTATCTCTAGGGCGGAAATACACGGCCTTAGATTAAATTAAGCTCGAGCGAAGTTATTGGAGATATATAGACATGTCTAAAGTATGTCAAGTTACAGGTAAGCGTCCTGCGGTTGGTAATCACCGTTCACACGCGAGAAACGCGACTAGACGTCGTTTCCTACCTAACCTACAAACACACCGTTTTTGGGTTGAAAGTGAAAAACGTTTTGTAACATTACGCACTACTACTAAAGGTATGCGTATTATCGATAAAAAAGGCATCGACACGGTTCTTACAGAAATCCGTGCTCGCGGCGTTAAAGTTTAAGGATCTGAATCATGCGCGATAAAATCCGTTTAGTTTCAACTGCCGGTACTGGTTTTTTCTACACTACTGACAAAAACAAACGTAACATGCCTGAGAAGATGGAAATCAAAAAGTTTGATCCAAAGATTCGTAAACATGTTCTTTTTAAAGAAGCTAAAATTAAGTAATTTTAGTTCTTTTAGAATTTAAAAACCCAGCTTAGGCTGGGTTTTTTGTTTTTAAAAATATGATTAGGGCGTGTTAATCTTTGTGGATTGAAATTTGTTCAATCTAGGGGCAATTAAATCGCGGCGCGAGGTTTGTAACCTAGTGGGCTAAGTAAAAATCGAGCAACAAGGAGTTAATCGTCCCTAGAAAGAACCCTCCGGGCAGCGCATGTTTGGCATTTATGCTGCGTTATCGCCTATTTATGGGGAGCAACCACACACGATAGGCTCTGCCTTGCCTTGATACCAAACATGCTGCTGCAAATTCAACCACCAAAGAACAACACGCCCTAACAAATTGATATAAAAAAACCTCGTTGGCATAACCAACAAGGCTTTTAAATTAATTAGCGAAAACACATTAGATTTTTGTGAATGCATCTTGTAGTGGTGGAACTACTTGCTTTTTACGGCTCAGTACACCATCTAACCATACTTTATCATTCTCTGGTTTTACACCGTAAGCCTGCTCAACTAAGTTTGCATCGTCAGATACAATTAGCATTTCTGAGCCTTCTTTCATTATATCGGTAAGCAGTAAAAATACCGAGTGGCGATTACCCTCAACTTTTAGCTTAGCAATATCGGCTGCAAGGTCTGCTTTAATATCGTCAAAAACAGCAAGGTCGATTACTTCTAGTTGGCCAATGCCTACCAGGTTACCGTTCATGTTGAAATCTTTAAAGTCACGCATTACTAAATCACGTGCTGGTGTGTCTTCTACCGCAGATTTAACGCGGAACATATCCATACCCAATTCTTTAAAGTCTTCGATGCCTGCAATTTCAGCTAGCGCTTCAACACATTTAATATCGGCAGTGGTACATGTTGGTGATTTAAATATGACTGTGTCGCTTAAAATTGCACACATCATAATACCCGCGATGTCTTTAGGGATTTCTACGCTGTAGAAGTCGTACATCATTTTAATAATGGTGTTTGAACAACCAACAGGACGAATCCAGCATTCAAGCGGAGTAGATGATGTTAAGTCACCTAATTTGTGGTGATCTACCACGCCAACAACGCGAGCTTGGTCGATATCATCAGGTGCTTGTGTTTTTTCTGTGTGATCTACAATATACACATCTTCACCCGCGTAGCTTAATTTAAGCTCTGGTGCTTCGAAGCCAAATTTATCAAGGATAAATTGGGTTTCAGGTGAAATTTCACCAAGACGAGTTGGAATTGCTGGCTCATCGATTTGGTTTTTTAAATAAGCCAGTGCAATTGCACCACAAATAGAATCTGAATCTGGGATTTTATGGCCCACTACATACATAGACATTGACGGAACTCCTTTAAATTTGCCGATATTCTAACAAAGTCTGCGGCCTTTAACATATAGACAGCGCAATTAAGTTTTAGTTACACTTTAAAATCTTGAATTTACTAGGTGTATTAATATGCGACTGGGCCGTAAAGGTTGGAACAACGTTATAATATTTTCGATGTTGATTATGATCTTCTTCTTAAATGGCTGGCATAAGCAACTTTTTGGAGGGGAGGATAAACCAACATTACAAGCCGTACTCCCCCAGCAAAGTTTTGTACTCACACTGCAATTTGTTGATCAAAAAATTGAGCGCATAGGAACAAGCTGGCGTACAGCCCCGCTACAAAAAGATATACCGCTTGTGTGGCAAGCCTCTGAGCAGCAACTTAGTGATTTAATTAATCAGTGGCAAAGCGCGCAGTTAATGGGCGTTAGCGAATCTGTTGTTTTTAATCCTAATGAGCCTTTATATGTTGCTACATTTGAGTTGGCTGGCGAGAGTTTACCTTGGGTTTATTTGCTTTATAAAGGTGATGGGCAATATTACTTACTCGAAAAGAGTAGCCAACGAATACTCGCACTCGATTTAAAAACTGCACAGCAGTTATTTCCTATTTTTGATTTTTCATAAAGTGAGTCTAATTAATGCCTGAATTACCAGAGGTAGAAGTGAGCCGAATGGGCATCACTCCCCACGTACAAAACCAAGTAGTTACTAAGGTAAATATTTACAATGCCAGTATGCGCTGGCCAGTGCCTGATGACGTGTATCAGCTTGAAGGGCTAATTGTTACTAGTATTGAACGACGAGCTAAATACTTACTTTTACACTGTGAGCTTGGGAGCGCTATTTTACATTTGGGTATGTCAGGTAATTTACGTGTTGTAGATAAAAGTGAGCCGCTTAAAAAGCATGACCATGTAGAGTTTATTTTTGGCAACGGTAAAGCACTGCGCTTAAACGATCCTCGTCGCTTTGGTTGCTGCTTATGGCAAGAGCCAGGTGAAGTGCATAAGCTACTCTCTAAGCTTGGTCCTGAGCCGCTTACTGATGATTTTTTTGCTAAACGTGTGTATGAGCAATCGCGCAATAAAAAAGTACCCGTAAAACAGTTTATTATGGATAACGCAGTGGTGGTTGGTGTTGGTAATATTTACGCGAATGAATCGTTATTTAAAGCGGGTATACATCCAAAGCGAGAAGCGGGAAAAGTATCGCTCAAACGTTATCAAGCACTTATCCCTATTATAAAAGACACGCTTGCTGCGGCTATAATACAAGGTGGTACAACGCTTAAAGACTTTGCACAAAGTGATGGTAAGCCAGGGTATTTTGCTCAAGAGTTATTAGTATATGGGCGCAAAGGCAAGCCATGTATGACGTGTGAAAACGAATTGGAAGAAATTAGATTGGGGCAGCGCAGTACTATTTTTTGCTCAAATTGCCAAAAATAGTTATCTAGTTATTTGAATATTTAGTTATTTGAATTTTATCGATTCTAAATTTAATGATATTTAAGGGCCAGCTTTTAAAGCTGGCCCTTTAGTTTAAAGCTCGAACGGTGCTACACCGACCGCTTTCATTTTATATCCTACCTGCGCTATTTCGCCCGACCATGTTTGTGTACTTATTATTCCAGTTACAACAATTGCGTCGTATAGGCTATCTATTGGTACTCCACCTTTAATTGTTACATGGACTATTTGATTTGGCGGTGGTGGTGGTACGTGTATACAGGCGCCAAAATAAGGGACGAGTAAAAACTCGGTAATGACTTCGCTATCGCCCTCAAGCGGTACAACAAAGCCGGGTAAGCTTACCGATTGCCCATCAAGTGCTTTTACTACTGGTGCATCTAAATCGGGTTGCACCCAGTTTTGATCACTACCTTCGTGATTAGCTTGTGCTTGAGTGTCTATTTGCACGTGGTTTTTAGGGATTAAGTCTTCCCAAAAAATTTCTTTTGGTGGATTGGCACTGCTTATAAAGCTTATAAATAATAAGCTAATACACAAGCTGTAATTAACTGCTGTTTTAAAAAATGTCATAGAGTACCTAAAAATTATGCTTTTATACTCATGCCATCGCTGAGTGAATAAAAATAAGCGCGAGTAGCGGGTATTAAGCCAATAATAAAACCGGCTGCCATAATAACGCCGATTAAGCCCAGTTCATAGTAAGAGAGCATAGTGATATTTACGCTTATACCGGCATGGCTTTGTAAGTAACCGCTGGCTGAAAAAATAACTAAATAGTAAAGTGCACTACCTACTAGGCAACCAAGTAAAGTGGTCATTAGTGACTCAATACTTATAAGTGTAAATAAATGCCAAGGGCGAGCGCCTACCGAACGTAATATAGCAAGTTCGCGACGACGCTGACTTAAATTTGCAAGCAATGTCGTTAGCATGCCAAGTAGGCTTACTAACACGACAACAGCTGAGAATAGTAACAGTATCTTTTCTACTATGGCGAGCATTTCCCACAACTCTTTAAGTGTTACGGTTGGCATAATCCCAAGCAGGGCTTCTTGCTTATATTGATTTATATTGCGCCTAATTTGTAGTGTGTATAAAGGCGAATTAAACCCCATTAAAAATGCCGTAATTTGTTTAGGATGACCTGTTAAATCATTATGCTTTGCGTGTTCAGCGTGTTCAGCGTGTTCAGCGTGTTCAGCGTGTTCAGCGTGTTCAGCGTGTTCAGCGTGTTCAGCGGGAGCTAGACTTGAACCGCCGTGAATTAAATCGATTGCAGCTAAAGGTATATGCAATGTTTTATCAACAGGCGTGCCTGTTGGATTTAAAATGCCGACGATTTTAAATGGGTTGTCGTCATGATGATGAAAGCTGGTGTTCCCCATACCGTGGGATATAACAATAGAGTCGTTAAGTTTATAACCTAATTTATTTGCAACTTCACTACCTAGCACCACTTCGTTAATTGCAGCAAAAGGGTGGCCTTTGTTAAAGGTTAAATTTTGTTTTTTTGCAAAACGATAATGGCTAAAATAATCAAGTGTTGTGCCTAGTACCGCTTGGCCTTTATGGCTGTCGCCTAGGCTTATAGGTATGCTCCATTTTACGCCTCGCTGACTTGTTATGTATTCATAACTTTTCCAGCTTACGCCGTTATTAGTATGGCCGATTCTAAATACTGACGAAAGCAGCAACTGTATGTCGCCGGTACGTGCACCAACAATTAAATCAGTGCCCGAAATAGTATTACTAAAACTACTTTTAGCATCAATTCGTACACGTTCAATACTTAAAAGTAGCATTACACTAATTGCGATAGTAAATAGTGTTAATAGTACACTTGCACGACGGTTTAATAAGCTTTTGTAAGCGAGTTTAGCGAGAATCATACTTGTTCCTGCAAGCTTATAAGGTCAATAGAGCGGTTAAATAAAGGCTTTAGTGTTTCATCGTGGCTCACAAATACCAGCGTACTATCAGATAACGTTGCCTGCTCAAACAGTAGCTTTATAAAGCTTTCACGGTTATTTGTATCGAGTGCGGAGGTGGGCTCATCAGCAATTATTAATTCAGGGCTGCCTATAAATGCGCGAGCTGCAGCAACGCGCTGTTGCTGTCCAATACTCAGTGTTGCAACATCTTTATGGTGATACTGCACAGTAAGACCTAAAGCATTTAATAGCTGCATCGCTTCTTTTTGTAAGGCAGAGTTTTTATTTGATGATTGCTTTAATATTTTTTGTTTTCGGCTTTTTGAAAACTCACACCCAAGCGTTATATTTTCAATAGGAGTTAAGTAAGGAAGCAGGTTAAAGTTTTGAAAAATGTAGCCAATATGATCGGCTCTAAATGCATCACGGGCAGTATTACTTAGCGTACTGAGGTTTTGATTTGAAATTGATACATCACCGCTGGTAGCGGTATTAATACCTGCAAGAATCGCTAATAATGTAGATTTACCAGAGCCACTAGGACCGTGTAAAAAAATATGCTCACCTTTTTCAATAACTAGCTCGTTTATACTGAGCGTGGGTGAACTGTCGCTTTTATGCCATTTAAAAGTAACGTTTTTTAGATTTATCATTATCTGGTTACCAACCCCAATAGTTTAGATCTTTACGCATTTTAAGCTGTCTTATTATATTTAGTGGTTTGGATTTTAGTTTATCGTTACTTTGTAAAAATTCATTAGCTGCATTTAATACGCGCTGGCTAGATTGACCATCGGTATACGGATGAAGTTCTTGGCAATAGCTTTCTATGTTTTGCATTAAATCACTAGGTTTAGTAAGCGCATGTTCAATAGCTGCTTCTACTTCATCAGCGTCGGTAATATCGAGTAAATGAGGAAGGGGCTTTTGATTACAAAACGTGACTACCGGTTTACGTAGTAGTAAGAACATTAAAAGAACTGACGATGTATCGCACAGCATAACATCGGCTGCTTGGAGTAACGGCAATACATTATCGGTTTCAATAAATGTTAGATTTTCGTTACTCAGCGCTTTGTATTTATTAACCCATTCGGCAGGCATTTTAGGGTGAAACTGCATCAAAATACGCCATTTACCTTGTTCACTAAAATGTTTTATTTGCTCATATAGTTTAGGAGCAAGTGACAGCTTTCGTGAAAAAGTAGAGCATATAAGTAAAGTGGGGCGAGAGTCGTCACTTATATAAGGGTTATTTAAGGTATCGTTAAAAAGCGGATCGAGTGTTGGCCAACCGGTTTCAACTACTTTAAAGAAACCATGCTGCTTAGCTAGCTCTTTAAATCGGGTTGTTGTATTTGGCCCTTGCGTGCAATATAAATCGTAACAACCACGAATAGTAAAATGCCCACGATTACCTTCAGAGCTGCGTTTTTCAGAATTAAAACCATGAAATACAGCTACTTTTTTACCCGGAATAAAGCCTGGGACTATATTTCCTGGTATAAATGTAATGTTTGGAGTCCAGCTTTTAACATCTTTAATTGTATCTAAACGCTGCTCGTTTGCGGCTAAAAAGTTGGGGTTTACTTCGCTACCAGCTAAAAACCAACGTACTTCACCACCATGTGCCAATATCTGCGCCTGCAACGGTCTCAAAATAGCGTACGAGTAATTTTGAGAAATATACATTAAGTATTTTTTATTTTTAGTGGCAGTTAAGTAGTTCAAGCTATCTCCTCAGGCTGGTTAGCGCATTAAGTTTACCCCATTGCGACCCGCTTATAAATATATGCCTTTATTTGTTTTAAGCATCCGATTGAGCTTTGAGGTTGGCTAGATTATTATACAGTCTATATAACCCCATACCATACTTTGCTCAAAGAGCATCCCTAACCCCGGAGATAGCATGACTAGCTATAAAGTTTTAGACGTAAACGATGATTTACCCATTCGTACCAAAGGTGAAGTACACAGCGGTAAAGTTCGTTCAGTTTATTGGTTAACTGATGAAGATAGCGCGCGACTAATTAAAGATAAAGGCTACAAAGTGCCACAGGGTACTGAGCTTGCGATTATGGTTATTTCAGACCGAATCTCTGCATTTGATTGCATTTGGCAAGCTGAAAATGGTTTAAATGGCGTACCAGGTAAAGGTATAGCGTTAAACTCGGTTGCAGCCCATTGGTTTAAGCTATTTGATAAAGCAGGCCTTGCGGGTAATCACATTGTTGATATTCCGCATCCATATGTATGGATTGTGCGCAAAGCCAGTACTGTAAAAGTAGAGGCAATTGCTCGCCAGTATATTACAGGTAGCATGTGGCGCGATTACGCTAAAGGCGTACGTAATTTTTGTGGTATTGATTTACCAGAGGGCTTAAAAGCCAATCAAAAACTTGATAACGTTCTAATTACGCCATCAACAAAAGGTATTATTGAAGGTGTTGCCGATATTCCGCCAGTTGATGATGTAAATATTACCCGCGCTAACATTACTAATAATTTAGATGTATTTAACTTTAAGTCAGCAGATGACGTAACCAAATACGAAAAACTGTTAGTTGAAGGTTTTAAATTAATTAGCGATGAGCTTGCTAAGCTTGACCAGATTTTTGTAGATACGAAATTTGAGTTTGGTTATGTAGAGGATTTAAATGGCGCACAGCAGCTTATTTATATTGATGAAGTAGGCACGCCAGATTCATCACGTATTTGGGATGAAGCGGCTTATCAAGACGGTAAAATTGTTGAAAACTCTAAAGAAGGCTTTCGCCAATTACTTATTAATAATGTGCCAGAGAGCGACGTATTATTAAATAAAGATCGCATGAGTGAGCGTGAGCAGTTAGCTAAAGATTATATTTTACCAGAATCAGTAATGCTTGAAGTGTCAAATACCTATGTTGGCATAGCGAGTAAAATTGTGGGTAAAGATATTGTGATCCCTGAAGATCCTCGCCAAGAAGTAATTACTATTTTAGATAACGATTACGGATTAATTGTTAAATAGCAGCACTTAAGTGCTAACAAAGCCAGTAACTAAGTCTTTATTTTTAGTTACTGGGTTATAATTCTTGCAATTAGTGCTCGTCTCTAATTAACTTAACCTAACATTAATATTTAGGTGTTGTTATGTTTGAACGGGCATTGCAAAAAATTGTAAAAAGCAGTTACTTTTTAGCTATAGGTTTGTTTTTTAGTCAGTTTGCTTTAAGTGCTAATATTGATTTAGTAATAGAAGATCAACATGGCCAAAAATTATCAGGTGCAGTGGTTGAGCTTAATATTGCTGACAAACAAGCCACACCATCAAATTTGCCCATTGCTATAATGGATCAAGTTCATAAGCAGTTTTTACCCGAATTATTAGTTGTACAACAGGGTCAAAAAGTTAACTTTCCTAACAGCGATAATATTCGCCATCATGTTTATTCTTTTTCACAAGCTAAGCCTTTTCAACTAAGATTATATTCAGGGCAACCAAAAGAGCCCATTACGTTTGAGCAACAAGGGGTTGTTGTTTTAGGGTGTAATATTCATGATTCTATGGTGGGCTATATTTATGTAGCGAGTAGTGAATCCGTATATAAAACAGATAAAAAAGGCCATGTAAGTTTGCCTATTAATACACTACCTGCACAAGTGAGTGTGTGGCACCCTTTGCAAACAGCGCCATTGGAGAATAAAAAAATGATAACAATTAATTCTCAAAAACAGTTACAGATAACTGTAAATACATCCTCTCCAGCACCTAGAAACACTTTTGGTAGTAAGTTTAAGGCTGGTAATGACTAATAGTTTACGAAATCGAATAACCATTTTATGTGTCGGCTTAGTGTTATTAACTACTATGGTCAGCTTATTTAGTTTTTGGTGGTCTACGAGTAAATTTCAAGAACAAAAAGTAAATCAAGATATTACCGTAGCGCAAAATGTTTATAAGCAGTATTTAAAATCAAAAGAAAGCCTACTACTAACCGCAGCAAAAGTACTCACCTCCGATTTTGGTTTTAAGCAAGCTGTAGCTACGCGAGATGCAGGTACAATCAGCAGTGTGTTGTTTAATCATAGCCAGCGTATTGATGCCGAATTAATGCTGTTACTTGATTTATCGGGTAAGTTAATTTCGGCTAATACAAATGAAGGTGCTTTTGCACATGACTTAAAACCGCTAATGGAGGAGCTTTTAAGTGCGCCAGAAGAGTCTAGTTTTGTGGTGCTTAATAACGATCTGTATCAAATTATTTTATTACCTGTAAAAGCGCCACGTACAGTGGCCTATAGTTTAGTCGGCTTTAAAATTGATGACAATGTAGCCCATGAACTAAAAAGCTTAACAGGCATGGATGTAAGTTTTATAGGCAGTGCTGACGATATTGTTATTAGCTCATTAGCTAATCGCCCTGAACAATTTGAGCCTGTTAGCTATTTTAGTACCGTAACCACATCGCGTTTTTTTGGTGAGTACTTGGTGTATCGTAACCGCGATATAGACCTACCATCGTTATTGACCCATCCCATAATTATTTTACTGAGTGCTGATTTAACACAAAGCTATAATGACTTTGATAAGCTCTTATTTACACTTATTATTTTAGCTATTTTAACTATGTTTGTAGGTGTTATTACGAGCAGCATATTTGCAAATAATTTAACTACGCCACTTACTCAACTAGCTGTAATTGCAAGGCAATTTGCACAAGGTAATTATGCCTTTGAGTTTAAAGGCCAAAGGCAAAGTACCGAAATAGACACGCTAGTCGCAGCGTTTGATAGCATGGGTAATGATATTAATCAGCGCGAGCAACAAATTAGCTTTCAAGCCAGGCACGATTCCCTAACAGGCTTTTATAACCGCTCAGCCATGCTTGAGGTGCTTGATGATGAGTTAGATTTATCAGCCGAGTACACGCTCGTTGCAATAGACATAAAAGGTCTTCGCCATATAAACGATAAGCTCGGTCCGCGCATTGGTGATGACTGCCTAAAGGCGGTTGCTTGCAGAATAAGTGAGTTTTCGGATGAGTTAGGGGGCTTTCATGCACGTATTGGTGGCGATGAGTTTTTAACGGTATTTCCGACTGCTGCAGTACGTGAGCAAAAAAGCGGTATTGTGGGTTTAATGGCACAATTACAAGCGTGCTATACAATTCAAACACTTAAAATTAATTTACGCTTCAGTGCGGGTATTGTGCAGTATCCTACGCAAGGTATTGCGAGTGATGACTTAATGCGCCGTGTACTGATCGCAGTAGAAAGTGCAGCCAATAATCAAGAAAGCATACATCACTATCAAAATGGTGAGGACGAAGCGCATTTAGAACGCTTAATAATGCTTGATGAATTAAAGCAGGCAATTAGTGATGACGATGGCCAGTTATTTATGACTTATCAGCCTAAACTACACATGAAAACGCAAAAAATAGATAAAGTTGAGTCACTTATTCGTTGGCAACGAAAAGACGGAAGCTGGGTTAATCCCGAGCTATTTATTGACTTAGCGGAGCAGTCGGGGCTTATCGTTGAGCTAACCGCGTGGGTAGTTAATACGGTTATTGCACAAGTCGCTGATTGGCAATCTAAAAATATAAACTTACAGGCTGCAATAAATGTATCTGCGCAAGATATAGCATTTCCAGGTTTTCATTCCGCATTAGTACGCACACTTAAAAAGTATAAAGTAGATCCTAGATTGATCACTATTGAGCTTACTGAGCGCGATATGATCGAAAACGAAGAGAAAGGTATTAAAGCGCTCGAAAATCTTAAGGCAATTGGCGTTAAAATATCATTAGATGATTATGGTGTAGGGCAAACATCACTTGGTCGATTAAAAATGTTACCTATTGATGAGCTTAAGCTAGATAAGTGCTTTATCCTAAAACTTGATGAATCGCAAAAAGATCAATTTATAGTGCAATCATCAATTACGCTGGGGCACCAGCTAGGTTTCTCGGTTGTAGCTGAGGGGGTTGAAACGCTTGGCTCGTTAAATCTACTTAAAAGTATGCATTGCGACCATGCACAAGGATATTACCTAAGTAGGCCTCTAAAAGCAGAGCTATTAGAGAAATGGCTAGAGGAATACTATGAAAAAAATTAAATGTTTATTAGCTAGCCTGTTATTAATATTTACTTTACCGAGTGTTGCAAGCAATGGAAAACTGCTAGCTACGCCGGGAGTCTCTCAAATAGAAGGCAGCGGTGGCGGCGGGATTGTGCCATGGGCACAGCTTGCTGGATACGCAAGTGATGATGAGTTTTCGGTAAATGGCTTTTGTAGCCGCGCAGATGTAACCGACTACACACTTGATGTATGTGGTGCACAGCTTAATTTATTTAATCGTGTTGAACTGAGCTATGCCCAACAGCGCTTTGATGTACCAGCACTTGATGCTGAAATAGAGCAGTCAATTACAGGTGCTAAAATACGTTTATACGGCGATATTGTTTACAGTGATTGGCCACAACTTAGCTTAGGTATTCAGCATAAATCACTGGATGATGGCAGCATTGCAACACTCGTAGGCGCACAAGATACCAGCGGCACTGACTACTATCTCGCTGCTAGTAAATTACATTTAGGGGCTATTGCTGGCTATAACTGGTTTTGGAACGTAACCACACGATACAGCGAGGCTAATCAGCTTGGTTTACTGGGTTACGGCGGAGTAAATGGTAGCGGCAAAGTATTATTTGAAGGTAGTACAGCTATATTTTTTAGTCGCCAAGTTGCCGTTGGCGTTGAGTATCGTCAAAAATCAAATAACCTAAATTTAGGCGAGCAAGATTGGAAAGACTTATTTGTAGCGTGGATGCCCAATAAGCATGTGAGTGTAACGGCTGCTTACCTTGATTTAGGGAGCATTGCAGGGGCTGACGATCAAACAGGTTGGTACCTATCGGTAACAGGGTATTGGTAATGAAAAGCGTTGGTATTTTTTTAATCTGTGTAGGATTACTTTGCGGGTGCGCGAGCTCAACTCAGTTATCACTTTATCAAAAGCTGGATGGTAAAGCGGGCTTGGCTCGAATAGTCGATAGTTTTATTTATCAGATAGGTAATGATGAGCAAGTTATTCATTACTTTGAACACAGTAATATAGCGTACTTTCGCCAAGGGTTTATTACTCATATGTGTATGTTAGTAGAAGGCCCATGTACATACGATGGCGACTCTATGGTGGCAATTCATACCGGTATGCATATTACAGAGAAAGACTTTAACCGTGTAGTTGATTTACTTATAAATGCAATGAATGAGCAGAACATTAGCCATAGCTTACAAAACGATATTCTTTCTAGAATGGCGCCACTTCGTGGTGAAATTATAAAAATGTAATCACTTTGTTTTTGTTATGCTGCTTTCAAGGTAGAATATAAAGAAAAAATAATAGTGATCCCATATGAATATAATTTTTGATACACAAAGCCTTTACTATCTTCCTCAGTATATCCCTGTTTATAAAGAATTATGTAAAAATGGCATCAAAGGTAAATTTGTATTTTATAAAAATAGCCATGAACATTTAATCCAGCGTGTTATAGATGACTATGACTTAGATCATATCTGGGTTAACGAACAAGAACAATCAATTGCTTATTACGAAAATGAAAAAGCTGATTGGGTGTTTTTTGCTAACTCTTTTTGTTACCTAGACCGCTTACATAAAGTATCTAAAAGCGCTCAGCTTGGACACGGAATAGGCCCTAAATCAAGCTACTATACTAAGTCTAGTCAAGCAATGACGGTTAGATTTGTTGAAGGACAGTACAGACTAAACCGTTTAAAATCAATGTATCCAAGTGATGAATTTGTTGATGTAGGCTTTTGCAAATTAGACCCTATTTTCAATAAAGAAAAAATTGATGGCACGTTAGAATTAACTAACTTTGATAATAAAAAACAAACTATTTTATACGCTCCTACATTTTATCCAAGCAGCTTAGAGTTATTTCCTGAAAATTGGCCGGAACATTTTGGCGATTACAACATCTTAATAAAACCTCATTACTTTTCTATTAGTAAAGAGCGTTATAAAAAACACGTGAAATTGCTAGATCATTGGTCAACGTATCCCAATGTATATTTAGCAAAAGTAGAAGATTATTCGTTAGTGCCTTTTTTAGATAAAGCAGATTTATTGATTAGTGATGCATCATCAGCTTTATTTGAATTTGCTCTGTTAAACAAGCCGGTCATTTGGTGCGATTTTTTGAAGTTGCGGTGGGGATACAAAGGAATATTTTCATATCGTTTTAAAAAGCGAATGGATCAAGATTATGGTGAGTATGCGAATGTTGCTATACACGCCAAAAAATATAAAAACCTTAAAAAGTTAGTTGAACAACAACTGGCTGAACCAGAAAGCTTAGCTAATATTAGATTGTCTTTATCAGAAAAGTTAGCGGGTAAAATGGACGGTAAAGCAAGTAACAGAATTGTTCAATATTTAATAAAAAATAAGTAACTATTACAAAAGTATTTGGATGTAATCGAACTACTAAAAGGATTTATAAACTCTAAATTATAATTGGGCTTTAGAAATGAAAAAAATTGGATATACAACGGGTGTTTTTGACTTATTCCACATAGGTCATTTAAATATTCTGAAAAGAGCCAAATTAGAGTGTGATTACTTAATTGTGGGTATTACTACCGATGAGTTAAGCAAGTCAGCTAAAAATAAAGAGCCAGTGATTCCTTTTCAGGAGCGTATGGAAATAGTTGAAGCAATAAAATTTGTTGATGAAGTTGTTCCCCAGGTTAATTATGACAAAGAAGAAGCCTGGAACAATTTAAAGTTTGATAAAATGTTCGTGGGTGATGATTGGAAGGGCACCGATAAGTGGAACCAAATAGAAGCTGACTTTAAAAAGTTTAATGTTGAAATATGTTATTTCTCTTATACCTCTCATACATCTAGTACAAAATTAAGAAACGTATTAGACAAAATATGTAGTGCTAAATAATTAATGAAAAACCTAATTAGCTGTCAGCAATTGCACGAGCAACTTAATAATCCTGCATTAGTGATATTTGATGCAGGTATGCTGCGCCCTGGTGTTTTGGGTACTTATTCGCCGCAAGCTGTGCTGCCTAACGCTAAACGTTTTGACATAAAAAACGAGTTGGCTGATAGATCAAACCCCTTACCAAGTACGGTATGCAGTGAGCAGCAGTTTACCCACGTGATGCAAAATGCAGGTGTAAATAACGAGTCGTTTATAGTTGTATACGAAGATGGCGGTTTATTTAGTGCAGCAAGAGCATGGTGGATGTTTAAAGCTATGGGGCATCACAATGTTAAAGTACTCAGTGGTGGCCTTAAAAAGTGGTTAGAGAGCGGTTACGCCACACAGCAGGGTTATAGCTAATCGTTAGGTAAAGGTGATTTTACGGCAAACTATAATTCTGATTACTTTATTAATAGCGAGCAAGTGCTTGACGCAGTAGATGAGCCTAACATTGTATTGCTAGATGCACGTGCTTGCACTCGCTTTACTGGCGAAGAAAGTGAACCCCGAAAAGGCATGCGAAGTGGGCATATCCCTAATAGTCGCTCGTTGCCTTTTATGGATTTACTCAATGAAGGTGAAGCAAAACCACTTGCCGAAATTAAAGCGATATTTAATGACGTAGTCGGTGATGCGCAGCAGTTACAATTTAGCTGTGGCTCAGGTATTACGGCGTGTGTTTTAGCGTTATTTGCTACTGAATGTGGGTATAAAAATTTAAGTGTTTACGATGGCTCGTGGAGTGAGTGGGGCGCAAGTGATTCATTGCCCATCGCCACGGGAGAAAAGTAGACGTGTTGTGGGTTTAGAGCCTGCTCACGTTAAAGCCGCAGCGCCTTTAAGCCTTTTTGTGAATAACAGCATTTAAAGTATTACTCACAAGGAGAAGTGAAGAAAATGAGAAGATAAAAATCAGTGCTTACTCGTATTTGAATACTATTTTTACACAATCGCTTACTCTAAAAGCGCAGCGCCTCTAAACCTCTTTGTGAATAACAGTATTTAAAATATTACTCACAAGGAGAAGTGAAAGTGAAGGTAAAAACCAATGTTTGCTCGTATTTGTATTAAATAGTTTTTACTTTCTAAAACCATAAGGGCAATTTTTACAACCATTTTTGCAGCACGAACCACGCTTTAAAAAAAACCACTTACTAAATACCATGTAGCCGTTTTGCATGGTGTAGTCGAGCTCTTCAATTAAATTGTCGTTACCTCTAAATTGTTTTGCAAAGTCTATTTGGATTTTAATAGGTTGTGTATAAACACCCTCTAAAAAAGTATTTATTTTATTAAGTGTGCACTTGCGGCATAAACAACTTGTTGCGGCACTATCAAGCGGTAAAATAGCTGGCAGCTCATTGCACCAACACGCTGATATATCGTCTACATTACACATTAGAGTACTGTGGCATTGAGTGCAGTTAAGTTGAGTCATTATAATTCTTTTTAGTAACAGTGAGCCAAGAATAACAAATATTATGAATACACAAAAAGCATTAGCTGAATTTATTACGTTTGGTGAACAAAGAGATGAAGCTATATCGGTTATCGTTTCAAGCCCTGCTGATAGCAATAAAGCTCATTATACTCTCTCAACCGAGGTTTTAGTTGATGTGCTAAAGCGATGTTTGAGTAGTGAAATAGACTTAGATGATTTAGAACTTTGGGCAAACGTAATTGAATCGCGAGGCGATATTGATTGCACTGAGTACGAAGGTGTTATTTATGCGCTCAGTAATAGTGAGCAAATGGGAGAGCTTAATCATCAAAAGCTTGCTCAAATAGTTGCGTTAGTAAAAATTTGATTTGTTTAAAAAACGAGGTATAAAACCTCACTTACAAAAAACCGCATTTAATTTAAATGCGGTTTTTTTACAATTAAGGACAATCGTTTTAAGCGATTATTTATGATATCCCAAGCACGTTTCTACTTCGTTTTTAGAACCTAAAATAACGGCTACGCGCTGGTGGATTGCATCAGGCTGAATATCCATAATACGCTCGGTACCGGTTGAAGCGATACCGCCTGCTTGTTCTACTAGCATAGCCATTGGGTTTGCTTCGTAAAGTAAGCGTAATTTATTTGGCTTTTTAGGATCTTTTGTATCGGTAGGGTAAGTAAATAAACCACCACGGCTAAGTACGCGATGCACATCGCCCACCATTGCTGCAATCCAGCGCATGTTAAAGTTTTTAGCGCGAGGACCAGTATCACCTGCTAGCAAATCATTTATATAGCTTTGCATCGCTGGTTGCCAATGGCGCTGGTTAGACGTATTAATTGCAAATTCGTTAGTATCAGCAGGAATGCTTGCAAAATCTTGTGTAAGTAAAAAGCTGCCTTGTGTTTTATCAAGGGTAAACATGCGCGTGCCTTTACCTGTAGTCAGCGCAAGCATAGTTGACGGGCCGTAAAGTACGTAACCTGCTGCAACTTGTTTATGACCTGGCTGCATAAATATGCTTTCGTCAGCGGCATCTGAGCCTTCAGGCGCTTCCATAATAGAAAATATAGTACCGACAAGCGAGTTAATATCGGTATTTGAGGAGCCATCAAGTGGGTCAAATGCCACTATAAATTTAGCGTCTGGGTTACCTGCTACTGTGTAGTCTTCTTCTTCAGAGGCGATTGCTTTAACCGTGCCTGATTCCAGTAAAATATCTTTTAACAGCTGATTAGATAATACATCGAGCTTTTTTTGAGTTTCGCCTTGAATGTTTTCATCAAGTGTTGAACCTAGCACGCCAGAAAGCTCGCCTTGACCAACGCGAAACGAAATTTCTTTACATGCCGCTAAAACTGTTCGAATTAATGATAAAAGTTCTCTTGAACAACCATCTTCAAGTAATACTGGAGGGAGTCTACGCATTCTATTTTCCTGATAACGTGTTAAAACCAATCATAATGTGAGAGAGATTAGCTTAGAGCGCTGAAATTCGTCTTAAATAACTGTATTGTTTAAATAGCACCCTATAATGGGCCACCTAATCGTACTTAAAACACAAATAACAAAGATAAGATTATGAAAAAAATACCACTACTAAGTTACATATTCTTTACTGTGCTGTGCTCTATCATAACCCAAGCGCACGCAGCAATTAAGTCAATTGATGAATTTACTACGCAAATGAATCATTTTCCGGGCTATTATTCGTTTTTTTACGATACCCAAAACGGAAAAGTATATTTAAAAGTTGATAAGTTTGAACAACAATTTTTACTGCAACAAAGCTTGCCATACGGTATTGGCTCTAACGACATAGGTCTTGATAGAGGGCAGCTTGGTAATACTCACCTTGTACAGTTTGAGCGTTTTGGCGACAAAGTAATGCTACGTGCTGTAAACACTTACTATCGTGCTAATACAAGTAATAAGGCTGAGCAGCAAAGTATTAAAGAAGCATTTGCATCAAGCATACTTGCTGGTTTTAAAGTAGTCGCAGAAGATAAAGCCACAGCACTTATTGATTACACACCTTATTTGTTAAGTGATGTACATGGCGTAAGCCGAACGCTTGCTGCACGTAAGCAAGGTAACTTTAGCCTTGATGAATCACGTAGCGCCGTTTATATGAATCGCTCAAAAGCATTTGTAAAAAACACCGAGCTTGAAGCTGTACTTACATTTAAAGGCACAAAACCAGGTGAGTTTGTTCGTCAAGTAAGTGCCGACCCATACTCACTTACCGTACACATGCATCATTCACTGATTCAATTACCAGATGATAACTACACACCGCGCAAGTTTAATCCACAATCTGGCTTTTGGAGTATAGAACATAAAGATTACGCAGCGCCGCTTGGTGACTCTATGTACGTGCGTTATATACCGCGCCACCGTTTAACTAAAAAAGATTCAAGCTTACCTATTAGCGAAGCTGTTAAACCAATTGTTTATTACCTTGATCCTGGCGTTCCAGAGCCTGTTAAAAGTGCTTTACTTGAAGGTGGAAAATGGTGGAACGACGCATTTACTGCTGCAGGATATAAAAACGCATTTATAGTAAAAGTACTGCCAAGTAGCGCCGACCCGATGGATATTCGTTACAACGTAATTCAATGGGTACACCGTGCAACGCGTGGTTGGTCATATGGTAGCTCGGTAATTGACCCACGCACGGGTGAAATACTTAAGGGGCATGTAACACTTGGCTCATTGCGTGTTCGCCAAGATATATTAATAGCCGAAGCACTTGCTGCACCTTATTTAAAAGGCAATGAAGTTGCTAAAAACTTACAAGCAATGGCGCTTGATCGTATTCGCCAATTAAGTGCACATGAAATTGGCCACACGTTAGGTATTTCTCATAACTTTGCGGCATCGGTAGGGGATAGAGCCTCAGTAATGGACTACCCACACCCGCTACTTAGTTTTAATGAACAAGGTAAGCTTGATGTAACACGCGGCTATGCAACAGGTATGGGCGTGTGGGATACCCAAGTAATTAAATATGGCTACAGCGATTTTACTAACCAAGATGAAAGTGCAGAACTTGCCGCTATTTTAAAGGAGAACAAAACTAAAGGCCTTGAGTTTATATCAGATAGCGACGCTCGTGCTAAAGGTGGCGCGCATCCAACAGCTCATTTATGGGATAACGGCACTAATCCTTCTAAGGAGCTTTTACGCGTACTCGACGTACGTAAAAAAGCACTTTCGCAGTTTGGTATTAATAATATTAAAACGGGCGATGCATTATCTCAATTAGAAGAGAAACTAGTCCCGCTTTATCTGTTTCACCGTTTTCAGGTTGAGGCTGCGGTCAAGCTTATAGCCGGTGTTGATTACGAATACGAAACACGCGACGGCTCAGCCGTAAAAGGCGCACAAGTCGTTAATAAAAAAACACAGCAAGAAGCGGTAAACGCTATTTTTGCAACGCTTAAGCCAAGTAACTTATTATTGCCGGAGTCAGTATTATCGCTAATTCCGCCAAAAGCGTATGGCGAGTCTAAATCGCGCGAGAGCATAGTTGGGCGCACAGGGTTAACGCTCGATGCAATGGCATTACCCGAGGTTGCAGTGCAGCACAGCTTGTCGCTTTTATTAAATGCACAGCGTTTAAACCGCCTAGCGCAGCAGCAAGCACGCAGTAACGACTTTTATAGTTTAGATGAGTTACTTGAGGAGCTATATAGCCAAGTGTTTAACGTGTCATCGCCTAATACAATGACAGGTAAAATAACTCAGCGCGTGCAATTTTTAACTGCAAAAACGTTTGCTGATTTAGTCGCAAGCGATAGCACAAGCCCTGAAGTGCAAGCGCAGCTACGTTACTACTTAGTTAAGTTGAGTGAAGACTTTAATCAAAACTCAATGCTTAGCAATACCAGTACTGGCGAGAGTGCGTTTAAGCAATATTTAGCTGAGCAAGTAAATCAGTTTTTAATTAAAGGGCAATGGCCAAACAACTTTAAAGTGCTGCCAATCCCACCGGGCTCACCAATTTAGAATAAAAAAATAGAAGCGCTTAGCTTTAATATTAGGGCGTGTTGATCTTTGCGGTATAAAAAACAAACAGCATGAGAATAAGGTATAATTGAATTCGCTAAAAAACGTTACACCGAACCCTCATGCCAAGATTAATGTTAACAGACGCGACATGGAATGTCTTATCAAAAGTAATGCA
>NZ_JADYXE010000111.1:0-1449 GCF_015864465.1 Pseudoalteromonas sp. SWN29 | reverse complement strand
ACCAGTTCTCCAGTCTTCAGCCAGCGGCTCAAGTTGAAGGACGGACAGGCTTTAGGTGCAACGTCATGGTGAGCTTTCACTTCAGCATCTGGATACATGTCCAGCAGGTATGCAAGTTTCTCTTTAAGAGAGTGCATCTGTGCTGGCGTAAAGTTAGCTTCGAACTTACCTTTATCATCAATGCCACCTACGAGGCACACACCGACTGACTTACTGTTCCAGTCCTTAACGTGAGACCCTACGACATCGACCGTACGGCCTTCTTCGATTGTCCCATCACGGCGAATAATGAAGTGGTAGCCTACATCAAGCCAGCCTTGTTCTTTATGCCACTGACGGATTTCACGCAGCCCAACATTCATGGACGCTTTGGTTGCGCTACAGTGGACAAAGATTGCTTCTGTCACAGCGCGTGGTTTGAATTGTACCTTACTCATTTCTTCTTCACCTCTTTAAATTTATCGAATGGAACATCCTTAGAAGGCTCTTTCAGCCAATCAACTGGAATTAACTTGTCAGCAAACAGAATGCCATGCTTCTCGCACCACTCACCGTAACTGGTCGGAGACCCTTTGTACAGCTTGGAGCGGCTTGAAGAGAACACGATGCGAACATCAAGTTCAGGATACTGTTCACGAATCAGCAAGTGTTTCTTTCGGTCCTCACTGTCCCACAGACCTTTGGTTTCCACAAAGATGCCATTAGGTAACAGGAAGTCCGGGCAATAGGTATGGTTGCTTGCAGGAATAACATAGGGTACTCGCCAACGCTCATAGTCGAACTTAATGTTCTTCCCTTCGAGTTGCTTGCTTACCTTATCCTCCAAGCCAGAGCGAAAGGCACCCACACGAGTGCCTCGACCTGCATAACCCTTAGCCATTAGAAATCACCATCTTCGTCTTCATCGTCCTCTTCTGGTTCTTCATCCCAGCCAGAGTCGTTCTGAGGCTTACGGGCCTGTGCTTCATCAGCAACATAGCCATCTTCTTCGATTTCGTCTGCCCAGTCACCTTCACCACCACCACCGAACTCGACCAGCTTAATCAGCATCACGGAATCCAGTTGCAGCTTAACGGAAGCACCTGCCACAGCAGACCAGCCATAAGGGAACAGGGTGTATTTAATCTTCAGTTCAGAACCACCGGAGATAGCCGGACGCTCACCACGAATGCGCTTACCTTTGGAGTCCACAATAGCCAAGTCGATTGGTTTGTTCTCACCAGTCTTCTTGTCAGTGAACGAGCCGTAGCACTTGAAGTTGAACGTAGTGGTTCCATCTTCGTTATCCATGAAAGGCATGTCGCCAACGTATGGCTTCAGCGGTTTCTTACCCTTGACAACTTTCGGCGGGTTAGCTTCGTACTCTTCGAGACGTGCAGCATAGTCCGTTTCGTGGGCTTCGACAATCTCGTCAATCATTTTCTGACAGCGAGGGTCGTCGTTGGATAC
>NZ_JADYXE010000110.1:0-1494 GCF_015864465.1 Pseudoalteromonas sp. SWN29 | reverse complement strand
CTCTGGTTGGGTACGAGCTCACTGTCTTCCCGATGTGACAAGTGCTAGCTAAACACTCATCAAGAAGAGATACAAGGTTGGGTAGAGCGAAGCGAAACCCAACACGCCACGCCAGCAGCAAAGCCAAGATAGGCGATTTCCATAACGTAAAAATAAGGGAAGGTCATTTTTATTGGTTTTCATTTAAAAATCAAAATCTGCTCCCAAAAGCTGTTAAGTAGAAGCCATTGATCTCAACTTCATAAGAGATTTTTATTAAACTCCGTTATACTTCCTGCAATTGAATATGCCAAACGAAGTAAATAGGCCACTAACTGTAATGAGCAACGACATTCTTTTCCATACTACTTTTGCGCACGAAACCAGTAAAACATGGGTTGTATTTGTCCATGGCGCAGGTGGTAGTTCGGCAATCTGGTTTCGTCAGCTTAAAGCCTATAAAAAAGAATATAATATGTTGTTGCTAGATCTTCGTGGTCACGGTAAATCGAATAACTTAGTACAAAACTTTGTTGATAATAATTATTCGTTTAATAATGTCTCAAAAGATATTATCGATGTGTTAGATCATAACAATATCACCAGCGCACACTTTGTCGGTATTTCATTGGGCACAATTATTATTCGAAATATTGCTGAAATTGCGCCGCAATATGTTTCTAGCATGGTGCTAGGTGGAGCGGTTACTCGTTTTAATACTCGCAGTAATACATTGGTTTATTTAGGTAATACTTTTAAACACTTCTTGCCTTATATGTGGCTGTATCGCTTATTTGCTTTTATTATGATGCCTAAAAAGCGCCATAAAGAATCTCGACTTTTGTTTGTTCGTGAAGCAAAGCGCTTGTGCCAAAAAGAGTTTATAAAATGGTTTAAATTAGCCATGGACGTAAATCCCTTAATGCAATATTTCAAAGAAAAAGACATTGATATTCCCATTCTGTACATTATGGGCAAAGAAGATCATATGTTCCTTGGCCCTGTTAAAGAAATGGTTAAGCGTCATAAAAACAGCGTACTGCAAACTATTCACCATTGTGGTCATGTCTGCAATGTGGAGCGCCCCGACTTATTCAATCAGCACTCGCTTGCTTTTATCGCCCAGCAAAATCGTTAAGGGTTGTAGAAGGAATAAGATCGGTACATTCTTTTTTGATTTTCGCCCTAAACTCAAAACAAGACCTACCTCTGAAGGAATAAAGCCCAACTTATGAAGCGTAGACGCTGAGCTTGCTCGCGTGAAAAGCGTGAGCTTTTAATTACAGCTTGTGAGTATTACCTTACGGGCTTTGCCCGTCACGCAAGCAAGCTTCGCGTCTTGTATCTCTCATTGATAAATGATTAGCTATCATTTATCACATCGAAGTCAGTGAGCTTGCCTTTGCGTCTAGTATTTAATACTGCTCCGTAGATAAAGCCCTGACTTTCTATTCTCAGAAACTGAATGGTATCCAAGCACACTTTTATTTAAGTAGATGCTGTATGTACAAGGGG
>NZ_JADYXE010000109.1:0-1695 GCF_015864465.1 Pseudoalteromonas sp. SWN29 | reverse complement strand
AACCCAAAAAGAGATAAAGAAAAAGGACGATTAAAATGCGGCCTGAATCCAATTCTCTCTTAATGTCTAACCTATGAATAGTTGCTAACTAACTAAAAAAGGGCCGATATCGGCCCTTTTTGATTTATAAAATTTTATTAAGTATTAACGCTTACAGCCTGTAATGATTCGCTTTGGTAGCACCCTAAAATGCGTACATATTGAGTGTGTTCTTTAAGTTCTTCTAATGCTTCTTTTACCTGTTTATCAGCTAAGTTTGCTTGAAGATCTACATAAAACACTTCTTCCCACGGATTACCCGGAGTTGGGCGAGACTCTAGTTTTACTAAATTAATTTTATGCTGTTTAAAAATCATTAACGCATCAGCTAGTGAACCCGCTTGCTGTTTTGTCGACATGATCAAACTAGTTTTAGTTGGAATTTGGTTAGACACTTGTAGAGGCTTACGTGCAACAACAATAAAGCGGCTATGGTTTTCGCTTTGATTAGCTAGGTTTGATTTAATAACCTCAAGCCCTACGTTTTTTCCTGCTTGTGCAGAGCCAATTGCTGCACTATTTGGTGTGCTTAATGCTGATTGTAACGCGCTTGATGTTGAGTCACATGTTTCGTGTTGTAAATCACCTAAGCCCTGTAAAAAACGGCTGCACTGCGCAAATGGTTGTGGGTGTGCAAATATTTTTGTTAGTTGACTAAGTTCAGTATCAGGGTTGGCGAGTAAGCAATGCTCTACACTGTGAGTTACTTCTCCAACAATAGATACTTGCGCGTGCTGTAATAAGTCAAACACCTCGTTAATACTGCCAGAGCTTGTGTTTTCAATGGGTAATAAACCAAAATCAGCTTGTCCGTTTTCTACTTTACCTGTTATTTCGTCAAACGATGTACAGCCAATTTCAACTAATTTACCCGGGCGGCGGCTAAAATATTTATGGCATGCTAGTTGGCTATAAGAACCCTGACCACCTAAGTAAGTTACACGGTGTGTTTCACTAAGGGCATCTGGATTCAGGTTTTTTTGTAGCATTGCTTGTTGGTGTAAAACAGAGTCTTCCAAAATAGTTTGAAAAACATTGTTTACGTAATAAGCATCTAAACCAAGCGATTTACCATAACCAATTAGTTTTTCTAAAAGAGCGAGTTCACGTGCTTCATCACGTATAGGCTTGTTATTGGCAATTTTGTATTCAACAACACCGTGGCTAATGCGACGGCGTTTAGCTAATAATACCAGTAAGTCTGAATCTATTTCATTTATGTCGTGTCTTAGGGCATTTAATACATCATTTGTCATTTTGGTATCCTCATTCCAAAAGTAAGCTGTTATTACACAGCAAAAACAAAAAAGCCTCCCGGTTGGGAGGCTTTACTATTCGATTGATTTTATCTCACAAACAGGGAAGCCTCTTCTATATAAAGAAGCTAAAAAACGAAAAAAAAGTGCGAGAGATAAATATGTTCATGCGGTTAATGTATGGAGAGTTGCTAACAATGTCAATAACGATACGGCGCTAAATAAGTCCAGAGCGCTATTTATTTGATCATAATTAGGGCGTGTTGATCTTTGCGGTATAAAAAACAAACAGCATGAGAATAAGGTATAATTGAATTCGCTAAAAAACGTTACACCGAACCCTCATGCCAAGATTAATGTTAACAGACGCGACATGGAATGTCTTATCAAAAGTAATGCA
>NZ_JADYXE010000011.1:0-92692 GCF_015864465.1 Pseudoalteromonas sp. SWN29 | reverse complement strand
TTAAACCCTGAACAAGAAATCGTCAAAGCGGAGAGTGCATAACGTAGTGATCGCGACAACTAGTTTGACAAACACCGGTTATCTCCCAAAGCATGGAAGTTATTGTGGTTAAAGAGAATAAAAACACCATTGCCTGAAACTGCTCCAAATATGTCATGGGCGTATCAGGAACTGGCAAAGTTAGGAGGCTGGAAAGATACCAAGCGCACAGGGCGTGCATCTGTGAAAGTGTTATGGCAAGGATGGCTTAAGTTACAAGCCATCCTGGAAGGCTACGATTTAGCAAAATCTCTTGAGCCAGACTTGTGATCAAGAGACAGCTTAGTAAGCGCCTTTTTACTGCATGTTAAGAAGTTACATTAAATAGCTTCTTCATCTTCTTCAGCAGTACGAATACGTATAACGCGCTCAACATCAGTGACAAATATTTTACCATCACCGATTTTTCCTGTTTGCGCAGTTTTTACGATAACTTCAATCGCGCGATCAACATCTTCATCGCCTAGCACAATATCAAGCTTAACCTTCGGTAAAAAATCAACCATGTATTCTGCACCACGGTAAAGCTCTGTATGACCTTTTTGGCGTCCGAAGCCTTTAACTTCGCTTACCGTCATACCAGTAATACCCACATCCGACAACGCTTCACGCACATCGTCTAACTTAAAAGGTTTGATAATTGCTTCTATTTTTTTCATATTGATTACTTTTGAAAGCTCCAGTTGCCTCGATTTTAGACAATCATGATGTTCATAGCAAACAAAGCGATTGAATTACGGTGATAAAACAACCGATCATGGTATAATTTATTATATAAAAATAGCTATACTTAAATGACTAGCAGTAAATGAGATTAATATGAAAAACAAACAAAACGGATTCACTCTTTTAGAACTCATGGTAACCGTGGCTATTGTTGGCATTATCGCCTCAATTGCACTTTGGAATAGCAGTAACATGTTAGAAGAAAATAGAGCTGAGAACTTTTTGTTGGAATTAAAAAGAAACATTAGCTACGCCCGTGCTCAAGCAGCGAGTACAGATGAGGTTGTCATTCTATGCCCTGTTCAATTTAATGATTTTAATAATAATAATAAAGCACTGCAATGCAAAAAAGTATGGGATAAGAATAAAATAATTATTGTATTTATAGACAAATTAACAACAAAGAAAAATATAAAAAATAAAAATGCAACATATAAGTCTTCAGAAGATTCCTTACTTCGTGTTATGGAAAAAATAAGCTTAACAGATAAAGTTAAGTATACTGGCGATGAAAAAATACTACGGTTTGACACCAGTGGTAGAATAACAACAAACCCTGGTGATTTTGTGTTTTGTCCTAATAACGGCAGTGAAAATAATAAAGCGTTAACAGTATCTCAATCTGGTACGTCTTTTTATGCTGGTGATACAGATCAAACTTGCGGTTAAAAAACACACAAATCAATCTTGTCATATTTGTATCATTTACTAGACTGAGTTAATCATTTATTAACTCAGGTCTTCAGGGATGAGATTATCAATATTAAAATCTAAGGGGGTAACACTTCTCGAATTAATGGTATCGATGGCCGTTATCAGTATTATCAGTCAACTTTCAATGTGGTTTTATCCAGATTTTTTAGCTAAAAACCGCTTAGATAACCACGTAAACCTCCTACACCGAAATATAAATTACGGCCGACTTTACGCCATTGAAAATGGCACTTACGTCACGCTTTGTGCACTAAAAAACAGTCAATGTACAAAGAATGAGTGGGATGGCCAAATGTCACTGTTTATCGACAAAGATAAATCAACGACTCTAGATGATGACGAGTTACTCTTAAGTACTTTCGAGAATGTTCATGATGCCGATACTTTAGAATACCCTCGTAACGCTATTACTTTTCGCCCGGATGGGTCTTTAAATGGCTTTCAAAATGGGACTTTTATATATTGCCCCAATAGTGATAAAGCCAATCTCGAAGGATTGGCTTTATCTATAAGTCAAACGGGTAGAATTCGTATTAAATCAACTGATAAATGCCAAAAAAAGTAATTTAAATTATCTTCCCCAGCAGTAATCAATATCTGCTCCCTTGTTTGTTTTTGCCCCTAGCGCGCCTTTAGTACCTATATCAGTTATAGATAATGCAGTGCAATCACCATCTCCTTTTACCGGTCCTGCCACGGGTTTTGCAGTGATTGTAAAAGCATTCTTATTCGTCACTTTAATCGTTAATTCAAAATGTTTATTCTCGGTTTTACTTTGTAGACCTAAATCAGTAAATTTCTCTGTATATTCCCTATTATCAACAAAATACTGCTCTTCCTTGTTTGCTGCATCTAATAATGCTGCAACTGCCTCTGCACGTGAGGCACGCTTTACATATTCTGTATAATTAGGCAGCGCAATTGCTGCAAGTATGCCGACGATAGCAACAGCTATCATCAGCTCAATTAAGGTAAACCCACGTTGTTTTTTTATCATTCAAACCTCCTTAATCGTCTTCATTCTGTATGTTTTCATCATTTTCTTCACGCTTATATATATAAGTTTGCTGAGTTTTAAAACCAAACCCTAATGCTTTGTCATTAACAAGTTGTATCTTATCATCTACAACTTTTAATCCTGGGCCTGTAATTTCAAGTGGTTGCAGCGGGTTTTCAGCATTTTCACCTTTAATGCCTGGGCCAATTAAATAAAACTGACTTTTTACTTCCTCATCAGGATCATCATCGCACTTCCCGTTATCGTCGCTATCTGCACATGAAGAACCAAAATAAAGTTGAGGCGTATCTGGTACCTCTGTACTTGTAGCAAATTTCAGATCGTCATAAACTTTAGTACCGTAGTGCAAGTGAAATGCGTAAAGAGAGCCTCCTCCTCCACTTAATGAACATTGATTTTTAATTGATGAATCCAATGTAGGAGTAAAAGATGTATAGTAAGCAACCCCACCAACAACGGTTGCTGCAGCTAACGACTTTTCGCCAGTAGCGAGTTTATAACGCCACCCAACAAACTTATTAGCAAGTTCATCTTCTAATTTTACAAACTCAGTTACACTATCTAATGCACTACCAAATTTATCATCATTCATCCCCATTAACATACTGGGCGTTATAGCTTGAGGCGCAGATTCGAATAATTTAGTAACCGTATTTTCATCTCTAATCATAAATAATTCGTCAGCTGTGCCTCCTCCATTTGGATTTGAACGATTTCCACTACCAATCACAATAGCATCATAAGGTGTATCTAATCGAGTGACTACACCATCTTTAATGGTTACTTTACTAAACATAGTTCTCGCCACTACAGGCTTATAAAAAAAGCGTCTATCTGCATCACTACCAAGATCTGCTAACTGAAAATGACTAAATTCACCTTCATCAGATATATCTATACGCCAAATACCTCCACCAGTATCTGCTGCATATATCCGGTCTGTATAGCCATCATAATTAGAATCCAATAACGTTACATCAGCAGCAATACTATATTTCCCTTTAAATTCGGTATCCTTAGATGCATCTTCCTTAGGTGCTAAAATCCAAACTTTTTTACCTGTTTTTGCATCAACGATATAAATACCGCGGCCAACTTTGTCTTTAGTTTTTATATTAGCTTTATCGGCATCATTCGAATCTTTATTGTCATCATAGCCAGCCCCAAATATTAAAAGGGGAGTATTTCCTTTTGATTTTATATAAGCAACTTGAGGTTTAGACCACGTTTGGCCAAGGTTTTTAAATTCCCCTTCACCGCCTTTAATAGTCCACATTAAACTTGGAGAGTCTGGCTTTGTAATATCTAAACCATAATAATTACGACCGCCTCTGCGCATACCTACAGCAGCCCAGACTTGGTCGCCTTTATTTGCGTTAATAGTTCCATCATTTAAACCTTTATCATTTAGGCTCTTATTGTTGAAATAAACGCTAATAGGCCCATCTATACCGTATTTTTTACTACTCTCTTTTTCTCGAAGCGGCTTAATAATTTTGTATAGTTCCGATGGGATAAATGCCCAACTTTCACTAACTTTATTGTTCGTATCATCATCTTTAAACATATGCAAAAAACCAGCATTAGTACCAATTAGAATACGAATGTCACCGTTACCATAATCTATTGCAACTGGCTTTGAGTGCAGTGGATCACCAAATATATCACCGCGCACTGCTGAAGATGAAAATTCATTATCAACATCAACTCCACGCGCCCAATCTATAGTATTTTTTAAGTCAGATTCATTTACATCAAAAACAACAGCAGCTTTTTTATTAGTGTCATAGGCATTTTTAATCTTATCAAGATTAAAATCTATTAATGCATTAGTATTTGCATTTGTAAGTATATTACGAGTTTTGTCACTGCTTATTAATGCAGCATTGACTCCACCCTCTTTTACAGAACTACCATCGGAAGTTCCATCAGGACTCCAAAATGTATGCGCACTCGTTTTTATAAGGCCATCACTATCAAACGCTTCAATATCATTAGAATCAATAACTTTGTTACCTGATAATTTCAGTTTTTTTAGATTACCACGCCATCTAGTATGCTTTTCAGGGTAAAACATACCTAAGTATATGGCATCTCGACTACGCGTTTGATCTACATTATTACTTGCAACAGAAGGGGCTGTAAAAGTACTATTCTCCTGCCTAATCTCCGCTACGGCATTATTTAAAGCTTCAGAAAGCTTTTCTGGTGTAGTTGCAGGTAAATTTTTACCGCCACCTAATGTTGAGGCTTGTTTTAATAAGTTTTGACCATCTGCAGTCATGCCAGAACCAAAGCCAATAGTATATAGACGCCCTGTTTCATTTATATCAGGAGTAGATGGGTACAAATCGACAACAGTGTCGTCTGTTCCATGAATAATTTTAGCTAATAGATGCAAACGGTTGCTATATACATAATCATCGGTAGTTAAATAACGACCAAAATACTTATTATGCTCAACGCTAATGTCATAATCTCTCCCATTATCACTTCCCGAAGATGGGTCTCCATCTGTCATATAGATAATATTTACTGAATTATCACACCGCTTTGCTTCAGCCACACTATCAGCAAAAGGTGATATATAAGAATAGCTAGAAACAACATCTTCTAAAACAGATGTGCATTCCTCTTTAGTCCCCCAAACCCATTTTCTGTACCATCGACTCCAATATTCATAAGGAACATCTTTGCATTTTCTAACAATTTCTTGCGTAACTATTGGAGTTTCTATCGTTATATCTCTTTTGTTTCTGCTCACATCAAAGGCATAATCCAAATCTTTTCCTGTAATATATAAATAAGCCTCCCACAGTGTTTCAGCTAATGGAGTCCCCCCACTTGCAGGCAGATTATTAATAGATGCTTTTATGGAATCGGGCGAACTACCAATCCCATTTAAAACATAACCACCATCGGTCCCATTAAAGCGCATTAATCCGAAATCAATTGAATCCTTATTATCATCGACTACTTTACCCATAGCCTCTTGAGCAGCTTCAAGCCGACTAACACATGATCCGGAACAGCTGCTCTTTCCTGTACTTGAAGAGTAAGCCATACTCCCTGAGGTATCAAAAATTAATAGTACTCGCGGTTTTTCATCTGAATTAGCATCTTTATTTACGTAAAGCTCAATATCCTCAGCGTATGCATGCATAGTAATTGCTGATGTAAATAATAAAACGAGTGCTATATAAAGCTTAAATTTCATCTTAAATCCCCTTACCCGTACTGGCCATCTCTTGAGCTATACCTGTCACAATAGTTAACTGGTGCTTGCTTTTAGAGCCATATTCTATCGTAGTAGATACTTGAACCATGTTGCATGAAACACCCGCTGTAAAACTATAACTACGAGGGCAATTAAGCTCTAGCGAACCGCGGTTTAAATTCGTCATTATGCTTTTCATTTCGTGTCCAGGCTCTGTAATGTCTTTCTCTGGTATCATTATTTTATTACCATCACTATCAAGCTTACCCGAATCTGTAGCGATCTCATCTGGAGTAAGAAAAAAGTCACTATCAGCACCTTCTTTAGCTTCTGACGCAATCACTCTTTGCACTTCGCCAATCAATTGATTTTCTGCAACTTCTCGCTCTTGTGCTGCATTAGTAATTTTAATATCAATTGTACTACTACTCATAAGAGTAACTGCAATGCCGGTAACAGCTATCACCATAATTAATGCGGTTAAAAGCACCACACCTTGTTGCTTACTTGGTAACAACTTTAAATTTTCCATAGATTACCTCCAACATTACTTAAACGAATAGTTGTTGTAAAAACAGTTCTTCTATAATTATCATTAAAATTTAACTCTCGCTTTTCAGCTCCCTCACCTAAAATATATTTTTGGTTTTTAAGTTTAATCCCTGGATCTGGTTGAAGTGCACGGATTAATAGAAAAACTTGCACCGTTAACATACCTTTGCGATTTTCCCATTCAGCAGCAGTGATTGTGCTGGCGCTTTTATAAGTATCAACTCGACTGTCGCTATTCGTGTCTAATCCAAACAAAAAACGCATATTTTCGACACCTTCCATTATCGTTTCAGAGGTCATTTTTCCATTTACTAATCGTTTTCGTCTTAATGCGGGGACTTTTATATCTTTATTATTTACTAAATATTTTTCTTCTTTAATATAGTAAACATGATGACTATATGGCCAAATAGTTGCATTGATATTTGTTGGGGTATGTTTACCGGTTACAAAACTAGCTTGTTCTTGTTCTGCGATAAAATAATTTATTTTATCGCTAGTAGTATTGGTACCTGCAACAGCATCATATTGAGGATCACCTTGTAAAAACTTCAGCTGAAGAATATCAGTCTCTTTATTATTCGCAGGAATAATGCCATCGTTTATGCAATTTAGGTTGTCTTTACTGGTAGTCGTTTTTGCATAAATAGTACGAAAATTACTGCTACTGGTTAAATCTGGAAAGCTGCCGTTATTAGTCCCCTCTGAGCAATCTCCTGTAATCGTCGTTGCAGAAACGGTTGTATTTACTGCAGTGAACGAGTCATCGTAATAAGTTCCCCAAAAGCCAACTTGCTCTATATCGCGTTGCATAATATTTATAGCTAAACGTCCTGACTCTTGGAGTTCACCGATAGTCATCGTGTCTTTTGTGGTTACTTTCATACTAATAAAAGTAAACATAACGCCGCCAAGAATTAAACCACCAATAAATAATGAAATCATAACTTCTACAAGAGTAAACCCTTTTTGCTTCATGTTAGCTCCTCACATATATATAACTGGTTAAAACCACTAAACGGCGTTTATTGTTAGGTTCATCACCACAGGTAACTTTTCCTGTATCTGTATTTGCTTTAAATTCTTGTCGCCCTTGCCATGATATAATTACTTCAATGTTGAATCCTTTCCCTCCAGTGTCAGCCACTGAGGTTGGATTTATACATATTGTCGCATCATCTAAAGCCCCCGTATTTTCACTAGCTCGAATGGCACGTTTCCATTGTGTTATATCTAATTTTGCTATATCAGAAGGGCTACATATTGCACCAAAGCAACTTGAGTAAGTATTACTATTCGCTGAGCTTTTTATAACGCCTTTGTAATCTTTTATTATATCAATGGTATCGTTAGCGCGAATGCGCTGCAAAATATCATTACCAAGCGCAACGGCTGCTGCACGCTGCATAGAGTCAAAGCTCGCCTGCTTTGCTTTTGCTTGCAAGGCAACTGCACCTAACAAGCCAAAACTAAGAATAATAAATGCAATTAACACTTCAATCAGAGTGAAGCCTCTTTGCATTTTTGTTTGAGATGATTGCATAGTAAAACCAAATAAAAATTATCTGATTATAAGTTTATGCTATTTATTTGAGGAATCAATGAGGACTAAGATAAGCGGTTATATTTGTTGATAAACGGTTAATTAAATTTGTTCATTCAATAAAGCTGTTGATAATTAAGCCTTAAATATACTTAAGTCAGAGTCAACTTAATCACAGTGTAAGCGCCTAAAGCGTATTTTTAACTAATTTAAGCTCGCGGCGACTCACAGGTAATAACTCGCTACACCCTTGCAGCTCAATAATATGGTGCCCATTACCTTTTGAATGCAAGGCTATTACTTTTTGTTTATTCACTAACGTATTGCGGTGAATTCGTAAAACATATGCGGGATATTGCAGTTCTAATTGCTTTAAGCTTTGCTCAAGTAAAGCCTCTCCACCCGAGAATATCATTTTGGTGTATTTTTCTTCTGCACTAAAGTACAAAACATCATTTATATCAACACTACGAAGAGTGCCCGCTAATTGATAAGACACTTTTACATTTTGTTGTTTTTGAATATGTACTTTATTTAAACGTCCGACTTGCTTAAGTACCTTTTGCAATGATTGCTCTGTAATAGGTTTAACTAAATAGCCTGCAGCGCTTAACTGTAAAGCATCGAAGGCATGTTCTGGGTGCGCTGTTATAAACACAATTGCAGGCGGTAAAGTTAAACTATTGAGTTCATTAGCAACTTGTAAACCATTTATACCGGGCATATCAACATCTAAAAAAATCAAATCGGGCGTTTGCTTTTTAGCAAGTGCTAAGGCTTCATTACCATTACTTGCCTCACCTTGCACAACTATACTTTTATCATGTGCTAACAAACGGATTAAGCGAGATCTCGCAAGAGATTCATCATCAACAATGAGCACATTCATACACTGCCCTCAATTAGTTTAGGAATAACAACCTTGACTCTAAACACATCATTTTTAGTAGTAATTGTTAGTTGCGCTTTATTTTTATAGTAAATATTTAATCGCTGACGAATATTTTCAAGCGCCATTCCGTTATTAGGCCTAGTTTGAGTATTAGTAATTGTTATAGGGTTAGAAACAATCATAGTTATATAGCCGGTAGTGATATGTAGCTCTACTTTTATCTCCGCACCATGCTCACTTGTTTCAACGCCATGGCATACCGCATTTTCAATTAATGGCTGCAGGGTTAAGCAAGGAATACTTAGTGCTGGCAGCTCATTGGGGATTTGCCAATCAACTCTTAAGCGATTACCAAAACGCCACGTTTCAAGTGCGATATATTGCTTACTCAGCGTTATTTCATCCTCAAGTAATACGTTTTTTCCTGAGTGCATTGCAGCCTGCGATAAGGCGGCTAATGCTAAAATGGCTTGCTCTGCCGCATCAGCATCATGATGGGTAAGCTCTGCAGCAGTGTTTAAACTATTATATAAAAAATGAGGGCGTATTCTGGCTTGTAAGGCATCAAGTTCTGCACGAGAAAGTGCCTTAGTTTGTTGCTCTTTTTCAAAATGAATTAATAAAAACTGGACAAATAAAGCTGCCAGTAAAGCCACTATAATACAATTACGAAGTGTAAAATAAATTAGGTTATTAGTATCGTCTATATCAAAGGCAAAATGAGAAAATAGAATACTAAAAATGCATGTAGATAATAAAAAAGAGGCAAAAAATAGACTTAACTGAAAAGCTTGAGTACGGTTCTGTAAAAAAAAACGACAAAAATATAAAGAAGAAGTGCCGACTAAAACAATTAAATGTAAAAATAAACTAATGATCCCAAGTCGTAGCCAAATATCTCCTTCTACATTGGGTGCAAAAGCTAAAACAATAGCAATAACTTGAGAAACAATAAGCGTGGCTAATACGCCTCGTTCATTAAAAAGAGCCGAAAAAAGCAAACCATCATTTTTAAGTGACTTGCTCATAACGACTCTCCTTTAATCTAAATGTTTAATATATTTAAATTAACGTAGCTCTACAGGAACAGCAAATACTATATTTTCTGCTTCGCCTGGGTTCTCAACAACCTGTGTACCACCTAGCTCTTTTAATCGGCCTATTACTTGTTGTACAAGTACTTCTGGCGCAGATGCTCCCGCAGTTACACCCACTGATTTAGAGCCTGAAACCCACTGTTCTTGCACATCAGTTGCGTCATCAATTAAATAAGCTACAGTGCCCATTTTATCTGCAAGTTCACGTAAGCGATTAGAGTTAGAGCTGTTTTTAGCGCCTACAACTAATAGCACGTCCACTTTATCAGCTAGGTCACGAACAGCGTCCTGACGATTTTGCGTTGCATAACAAATATCATCTTTGCGAGGTCCGTCAATTGATGGAAACTTGTTGCGCAGTTCATCTATAACATCTGCAGTGTCGTCAACAGAGAGTGTTGTTTGGCTACAGTAAAAAAGATTTTCAGCATTTTTTACATTAAGCGCAACAACATCATCAACGGTTTCAACAAGGTAAATGCCACCGGCTGAGTTATCATATTGTCCCATTGTTCCCTCTACTTCAGGGTGACCATGATGACCAATTAAAATACACTCAATACCTTTACGACTCGCACGTGTAACTTCCATATGTACTTTGGTTACAAGCGGGCACGTTGCATCAAATACTTTTAAATCACGACGTTTAGCTTCACTGCGAACAGCTTGCGAAACACCATGTGCGCTAAAAATAACAATGCTGTCGTCAGGTACTTGATCGAGTTCTTCAACAAAAACCGCACCACGACTTTTTAATCCATCAACCACATAGCGGTTATGTACTACTTCGTGGCGAACATAAATTGGCTTTTCAAAAATATCTAAAGCGCGCTCAACAATACTAATAGCACGGTCAACACCAGCGCAAAAGCCTCGAGGGTTAGCTAGTAATATTTCCATTAACCTTCCACCTCAATAATATCCACTTCAAACGTTAGGCGCTGACCAGATAAAGGATGGTTAAAATCAATCGTTACCGACTCACCTTGCACTTCGCGAACTAAACCAGGAAGCTCAGTGCCGTCAGGTTGAGTAAACGCAATAATTGCACCTACTTTAGCTGGTGTTTCTGGGCCAAATTTACTACGGTCAACGTAGTAAATATTATCTGGATTTGGCTGACCAAACGCATCTTCAGGTTCTAATTCAAACGTTTTACTTTCGCCTGCAGTTAAACCTAATAAACACTTTTCGAAGTTTGCCGTTAAGCTACCATCGCCCATTGTTAATTTAGCAGGCTTATTATGCACCTTGGTAGAATCAGCGGCAGAGCCATCTTCTAATTTAATAGAAAAATGGAAGATAACTTGCGAGTTTTCACCAATTACAGCTTGGCTCATGCTTTATGCTCCTTCGGACTCTCGCCGGTAAAGGCGTCAAATAACAATAATGCTGCGCCAATACAAATAGCGCAATCGGCAATATTGAATACAGGAAAATGTGAGTCTTTATAAAATACGTGAATAAAGTCGATTACATAACCATACGCAATACGATCGTATAAATTACCAATAGCGCCTGCAAGTACCAGTGCATAAGCACCGCACAATACTTTATTTGTTGCAGGTAAGCGCTTTAGCCACCACACAAGTAAAGCACTAATAGCAATGGCTATAAAGCTTAAAAACCAGCGCTGCCAACCCCCCGCTTCGCTTAAAAAGCTATAAGCGGCGCCATAGTTATGCACATAAGTAATACTAAAAACAGGGAGTAAATTTATCGACTCTTGATAAGCCATAGTCCCTACAACAAGTGTTTTACTGGCAAAGTCTATTACTAAAAGTAATAGACTCAACCAAAGCCACACTAAACCACTTTTTTGGGCTAGTTTGCTCACTAAGAATAACTCCTAAGCAAATTGACGCTTTTCGCCTTCGCCGTCAACATTGCTAACACAACGACCACAAATTTCAGGATGAGCAGGGTTAACACCTACATCTTCACTGTAATGCCAACAACGCTCACATTTAGCAGCATCTGTTGCAGCAACACTAATGAACAAACCTTCAATTTCGGTAGCTTGTGTATCAGCAGGCTGACTATCAACTTCAGTAACATTTACAGCTGATGTTAATAATACAAAACGTAGCTCATCACCAAGCGCATTTAATTTAGCGGCAAGCTCTTTACCCGTAAATAAATTAACCGTAGCTTGAAGCGTTGCACCAATAACTTCTTCTTTACGTGCGGCTTCTAATAAACGGTTTACTTCGTCGCGCACTGTTAGAATTTCTAACCAGTCATCGTTGCTAAATTGGCTATTAGTTGGCGCTTGTAAGCCATCGTACCAAACTGATGTAAATACGTAGTCACTACGCTCGCCCGGTAACGCTTCCCAAATTTCTTGTGCGGTAAAGCTCATAATTGGAGCCATCCAGCGCGTCATTGCTTCAGCAATATGATAAAGCGCTGTTTGACAAGAACGACGTGCATGACTGTCGCTCTTAGCTGTGTACTGACGATCTTTAATTACATCTAAGTAGAATGAACCAAGCTCACCCGTACAGAAGTTCATTAGCTTTTGCGTTACTAATAGCATTTGGTAGCTATCGTAAGCGGCTAAAATCTCGTCTTGCAACTGAGCAGCACGACCCACAATCCACTTATCAAGCTCAACCATATCATCAACAGCAACTTGATCTGTTTTTGGATCAAAACCATTTAGGTTAGCTAGTAAGTAACGGCTAGTGTTACGAATTCGGCGGTAACGATCAGCAGAGCGTTTAAATATTTCATCCGATACAGTCATTTCTGCGGTGTAATCGGTAGAAGCAACCCATAAACGAAGAATGTCGGCGCCTAGTTTATTCATCACATTTTGTGGAGAAATAACATTGCCTAACGACTTAGACATTTTGCGACCGTTTTCATCAACAGTAAAACCATGCGTCAATACTTGACGGTATGGTGCATGACCATTAATAGCCACTGACGTCATCATTGATGACATAAACCAACCACGGTGTTGATCAGAACCTTCAAGGTATAAATCAGCTGGACCTACTAAGTCTTCACGTGCGTCTACAACACATGCGTGCGAAACACCTGAGTCAAACCATACATCAAGCGTATCTTGCACTTTCATGTATTGCTTGGCATCTTCTTCACCAAGTAATGTAGCAGGGTCTAAATCGTACCATGCCTGAATACCTGATTTTTCAACAAGCTGTGCAGCTTGCTCGATGAGTTCTTGGGTATTTGGGTGAAGTGCACCGGTATCTTTATCTGCAAACAATGCAATTGGCACACCCCAAGTACGTTGGCGGGATATACACCAATCTGGGCGGCTTTCAACCATGTTAGAAATACGGCTTTCGCCCCACTCTGGCAACCACTGCGTATTTTTAATCTCTTTTAAAGAGTCTTGACGCAAGTTAGCCTGATCCATACTTACAAACCATTGTGGTGTAGCACGGAAAATAATTGGAGTCTTATGGCGCCAACAATGTGGGTAACTATGAGTTATAGCATGATGATGCATTAATGCACCGTGCTCTTTTAATACTTCAATTACGCTCGCATTTGCTTTAAATACATGCTGACCTGCAAAAAGTTCAGTATCTGGTAAATAAACGCCATTAGCGCCAACAGGGTTAGCTACTTCAAGGTTATAGTTTAAACCAGCCACGAAATCTTCTTGACCATGCCCTGGCGCTGTATGTACAACACCGGTACCTGAGTCAGTTGTTACATGCTCTGCAACAATGACAGGTACGCTAAAGTCGTAAAAAGGATGGGCTACTTGTAAATTTTCAAGTGCAGCGCCTTTTACATAACCTAATACATGGAAATGATTAAAGCCAAAACGGTCCATTGCATCTTTAACAAGTTCAGAGCCTAAAATTAAACGTTGCTCTGCGCCTTCATCTTCAACTTGTACTAGTGCATATTCTAAATCAGCGTGTACTGCAACAGCACGGTTTGCTGGAAGCGTCCATGGTGTCGTTGTCCAAATAACAGTACCAACACTGCCTTTACCTTTATGGCCATCAGCCAAATCAAATGCACTCACAACAGCATCTTGATCATCAAAAATAAAACGTACGTCAATGGCTGGAGATTGCTTATCTTGGTATTCAACTTCAGCTTCTGCTAGTGCAGAGCCACAATCTGTACACCAATGCACAGGCTTAGCGCCTTTATGCAAGTGACCTTTTTCAATAATACGACCAAGTACACGAATTGCATTCGCTTCAAAGTCAAAGTTCATTGTTAAGTAAGGCTTATCCCAATCTGCAAATACACCTAAACGTTTAAAATCAACTTTTTGACCTTCAACTTGTTTTTTAGCGTATGCACGGCACTTTTCACGAAACTCGCTCGCAGTTACTTTTACACCCGGCTTGCCTACTTTCTTTTCAACCATTAACTCAATTGGTAAACCATGACAATCCCAACCTGGAACTAATGGTGAATCAAAGTCAGATAATGTTTTAGACTTAACAATAATGTCTTTTAATATTTTATTAACTGAGTGGCCTAAATGGATATCGCCATTTGCATACGGAGGGCCGTCATGCAAAATAAAGGTCTTTTTACCTTTCTTAGCGCTGCGAATTTGACCGTACAGGTCGTCCTCATACCATGCTTTAAGCATTTTTGGTTCACGTTGTGCCAAATTGCCACGCATTGGAAACGGTGTTTCCGGTAAGTTCAAAGTATGTTTATAGTCGCTCATTTATCCTACATTCCGTCTCTATCGGCTACCTGATTTAAACCAAAACACTGCTTAGCGGCAGCAACATCGGTTGCTATTTGCGCCGTTAATTGTGTTAATGTCTCGAATTTTTTCTCATTGCGAAGTTTTTTTATTAACTCCACATGCATAAATTGTCCGTAAATATCCTGTGCAAAATCAAAAAGATGAACTTCTAACAATGCACGAGTTCCATTAAATGTCGGCTTATTACCTACATTTGCAACTCCAAAAATCTGTTTTCCTGCAATCGTTGCTTGCACTGCAAACACTCCGTTAACAGGACACACTTGGCGTTTTAGGGCAATATTTGCCGTTCTAAAACCGAGTTCACGCCCTCTTTTCCAGCCATGTATAACACGCCCAGAAATAGCATAATCGTGACCAAGCATTATTTTAGCACTTGCTAAGTCACCAGATGCCAAAGCATCTCGTATTAAAGTGCTGCTTACTCTAGCATTTAATTGACGAAAACTCGCGGTGCTTTTTACGTCCATGCCCACTTGCTTGCCCATGCTAGCAAGTAAGTCAAAGTTACCTTGGCGCTGCTTTCCAAACTTAAAATCATCGCCAACGGTGAGTGCTTTAACACCTAACTTTTTAATCAAAATCTCATTAACGAATTGCTCAGCATGCATGTTTGCAAATTGCTGATTAAAGCTAATGCAAATAACTCGCTCAATACCTACATCACTTAATAAACGTAACTTATCTCGTAAGCGCGTTAATCGTGCAGGGGCATTATCCTTAGCAAAAAACTCTTGTGGCTGGGGTTCAAACAGCATTACAGTGCTAGGCAAACTATGTGCTTTAGCATCAATAAGTAAACCTTTTAATACTTCTGCGTGGCCTAAATGAACACCGTCAAAATTACCAATAGTTAACACACAACCAAAATGGTGTGGGCGAATATTGTGTATACCTCTAATTAACTCCATGCCACCTAATGCCTTGTTTAGCGAGCTATTAATTACGACTAAAATTTTATTAAAGCCGCAGAGTTGCCGATTATAATCTTTTTTTTAGTTTGATTCAGTAATTGCTACACTTTTTATCGTATTTAGTCTAACACCCATCAAAAATAGCATTGCAAAGTAACTAATACCTGCCAAAGCGACTAATGCTATTAGTAATATTACTTGCTGTGTAAAGGCCCATGTAGCCCAATAGTAGTAACTACTCACAAACCATGTAACAGCTCCCATCACAACACTTGCAACAACACATTTAAGTGTAAAGCGCATGCTCATTGATGAAAACTGGTATACATTTTCTTTTTTAAGCTGCCTGTATAATAAAAACGCATTACAACTAGCCGATAGTGAAGTAGCGAGTGCTAAGCCTAAATAACCTATAAAAGGCGCAAGCATAATGTTAAACACCATATTTAACACTAAGGTAATAATACCAATACGCACAGGCGTTTTTGTATCTTGGCGAGCATAAAAGCCAGGAGCAAGTACTTTAATCAGCATAAAGCTCACAAGGCCTACCGAATATGCAACTACACCTAAACTGACTGCTTTAACATGATCAACACTGTCTTCTTTAAACGCACCGTGGTCAAACAACACGGTAATAATAAGCGGACTGATGATCATTAAACCAATCATCGCCGGCAGACCTAAAAATATTACAAAACGCACCCCCCAATCGAGAGTATGCTGAAAATCGCTACTTTTTTTACTGCTATGTAACCTAGAGAGCGCCGGTAAAATAACTGTCGCAATACCAATACCAAATAAACCCAGCGGAAATTCTATTAAACGGTCTGAATAATAAAGCCATGCGATTGAGCCCGTCATCAATAATGATGCAATCATGGTATCAAGCAACAAATTAATTTGGCTAATAGATACGCCAAACAAAGCAGGAAGCATAAGTTTACGTACTTTTTTTACGTTTTCGTCTTGCCATGCCCAGCGTGGACGCGCCAACATTTTTGCACGGTATAAAAATGGAAGTTGAAACAATAACTGCACAACGCCACCAATAAATACGCCAATTGCGAGTGAATAAGCCCCAACACTAAATTTATCATGTAAAAAAATTGCACACGTAATAATAGAGACATTGAGTAAAACAGGTGTAAATGCAGCAACAGCAAAACGGTTATACACGTTCATTACCGCACCACTAAGTGCCACTAGGCTTACGAAAAACAAATAAGGGAATGTAAATTTAAGCAGTGAACTTGCCAATTCAAATTTTTCGGCATTAGGCCCGCCCTGCCACCAATCTATAAACCAACCTGTACCAAACAACGCTGCAATAACGGGGGAAGCAACAACACCTATTATAGTGACTATCAATAAAATAGTGCCTAATGTACCCGCAGCCTGTGCAACAAAAAGCCTGACTTTGTCGTCACCTTGCTGCTCTTTAATTTCACTCAGTACAGGGACAAATGCTTGCGCGAAGGCACCTTCTGCAAATAAACGACGTAAAAAATTAGGAATACGGTTAGCAAACAAAAAAACATCAGCCGCAGCACTTGCACCTAATAAATTAGCAACAACAGCATCTCGAACGAGCCCTAAAATACGCGATATCATAGTCATACAACTAACAATCATACCGGAGCGAAATAAACCTTTTGACACCTTAAACCTACTCAAAAATCCTCAAGATAAGCGATTATGCCACAGTCTTTTTTATAAATCGCTTTAAAGCACTAGGCTGAGGGTCTGTGCTTTGTTACAATGTCGGTATTAACTGCTAAAGCGGCAAATTGATGCTCGTTATATGGTGCAGTTTTTCTTGGATTGTTAAATTTAAATTGACATCCATGATAGAAACAGGCATATTCCACGGCCTTTAATTTAAGCTTTATTTTAAGATTGTTAGGAGCAAACCTTGGCTAACATCAAGTCTGCAAAAAAACGCGCTATCACAAGCGAAAAAAACCGTCAGCACAACGCAAGCCGTCGTTCAATGATGCGCACTTACTTCAAAAAAGTAATTGTTGCTATTGAAGCGGGCGATAAAGAAGCTGCACAGCAAGCTTTTTCTGTTGCTACACCTATCCTAGACCGTTACGCAACTAAGGGTCTAATTCACAAAAACAAAGCAGCTCGTCATAAGAGCCGTATAGCAGCTAAGATTAAAGCTCTATAATTTGTTTTTGATAGAATATAAAAAACCGGCTTTTGCCGGTTTTTTTTTACTCTAAATTTAATTATATATTTTAAACTCTATTAGACATTTTCTAGATTTGGATAAAATTTCTTAAGCATTGCCGCTATCTTTTTAGGTGTAAATGGCTTTACTACAAACCCCTTAGCGCCTTTATCAATTGCATCCTTAACATTTTCAATACCTGAGTGTGCAGATACCATCACCACGTTTGTTTCTGGACTTAATTCATTGATTTGTGCAATCAAATCTTTACCATCGCCGTCTGGCAATTCAATGTCTAAAAAAATAATATTATAATTTGCAGCTTGGCACTCACTAATACATTGCGAGGCAGTAGATGCTTCCTTTACGTTCTCTATCCCTAAGTGCATGAGCGTTTGACTCAAAAAGCTACGCACTGTGCTAACGTCATCTACAATTAAAATTGATAGCTGCGTATTCATCTTTATTCCTCGTAGGCTGTAAGCTAACTTTAAGTTATCATATTAATTAGCTTAGTATATAAATTTACTCATTTAATTATAGAGACCTACGGAAAAAAGGCCAGATTTGCTTTATGTCTAAAACACCAAATAAACAGTCGTTGCTAGGTAAAACACCCGCAAGAAAAAAAACAGCGCAAAAAAGAAAACCACAGCGCCCTACTCAGCGTCCTGTAGCTACAGAGCTAAATACCAAAACAAAGAATGATACAAACCAAAAATCAAAGTCAAAAAAGGGATTATTTATATCACTCGCTGTCGTTGCTGTAATAATTTTAGCCTTTCCAAAACCAACCTTGCTCACCTATAAAAAATTAGGGATGGTAAGTGAAAGTGTTTACTGGCCTGGACTCTTTGGTAAAGGGGCTACTTTAATTGATTCAAATTTACATCCAACCTATGACTCTAGCCGTAATTCCCTTTATTTATGCAGTGATTTACAAAAACCAGAGAGCTGTCAAAAGTATCAAGTAATTGCTGATAATGGTTTACTTTCAGCAATAGGTAGCTACTTTTAGCATTAAAAAAACTAATCTGAAAATTTAAAATTACTTGGTTGAAAGGTGTGCAAAAGATCAACATAATGGCGCTCCTTTTTTCAACAACTGAACTATTGAAACGACCATGCTAAACGAGCTAGATTGGCTTTTAAACACGATACTACTTGCACTAGGTTTAGGTGCATTCTTTATTAACCAGATAACACTGCTGCGCGTTGCCGCTATTAGTGCATGTGGTTTACTATTCCTATCATTTAGCTTAGATCTTATGTCGTCGAGTGTTATTTCAAATATGAGTTTGGTATTGATCAATACTTTTTACTTGTTTAAAGTTTATACATTTGGGCAATTTAACGTAACCCAAAGTTAACAACTTTTCCCTAGAATTTTTAATAGCCCAGCAATGCTGGGCTTTTTTGTTAATAATTTAAAAATTCTGGAAAGCACTTTGAGCTAGATAACAAGTAGAATTTAAAATAGCACTAAAGCACCACAGCTGGGTTGATGCTATTTATTGACTGTTAAAAATAATAAGAAGAAACAAAAACATCGAGAAATACATAATGAGCGAAGTTAATCCGTTATTGTTAACTCACTTTGGGTTTGTATTTTAGAAGGACTATCTTCAGCGTTAGCCTGATTAAACCAAGCAGAAACACCTAGTACAATAATTGAAATAATAACTAGACTTAATTTAGCGCCACTTTGACTCGATTTCATAACACACTCTTTATATTTTTTATTAGTGAGAATACCATTCACACTAATAAAAATTACAAATGTTAACAAGCTGTTTTTTAAACCAATTAGCTATCAGCTAATAACCTTTAGTTCTATCTACTCGATTATTAAGTACTAAGCCCTTATTTAAGCGTTCAATATTATCGGCTATTTGATCTATAACGCTATTTAAATCAGAAAGTGCCGCGCAATGTGGTGTAAGCGTTATTTTTGGGTTCGTCCAGTAAGAGTGGGTCTGTGGCAATGGTTCCTCATCAAATACATCGAGTGTTGCAGCGCGTAAGCTCTCGTTATTTAATGCATTTAGTAAATCTTGCTCAACAACATGAGCACCGCGTGCCACATTAATAACAACAGCATGTTTAGGTAACTTTGCGAGCATTGAATGATTAATAATGCCTATAGTCGCTTTTGTAAGCGGTAATAGACATACAAGGTAGTCAACCTCAGGAAGCATGCAATTAAGTCCTTCATCACCATAAAAAATATCGACATTAGTGGTATTTTTATTACTTTGCGCCCAGGCACTTACCTTAAAGCCATTATTTATAAGCTTTTGTGCGCATGCCTTACCTAGTTCTCCAAACCCAAGTATTCCAACATGTTTATTACTGTATGCTCGTTTTGGCTTCCATGTTTGCTGCGTTTGTTTAATGTAATACTCTTTTAAACGTAACTTTTGAGCTAACACATGTGTAAGTACATATTCCGCCATATCTTCAGCTAGTTGGTCGTCAACAATACGTACTACTTCAACACTTTCGTCGAGTAATGTTAAATCGATACTATCTACACCAGCACCAAATGACGACACAGCTTTTAAGGTAGGTAGCTGCGGCCACATAGACTCTGGCGCTTTCCATGCAAGTACAAAATCCACATTATTTGCGTTTTTACAATCAGGCCACTGCTCTATCAGTGTATTTGGTAATCGCTCTTGTAACTTCGTTATTAGTTTTGTGTTGTCACGCCCCGTTATAGCCACCAATACCGACATAAATTCTCCTAGCAATAAACAGCTTATAAGTTAGTACTTTAAAAAGTCACACTACTGCAAAGTAACTGTCACACCCTTTTTTTAATCTACATGTATGGCGAATAGGCCAAACGGAATATGAGGTTAATATGATAAGTGTTGATAAAGTAATTGCTGCAAACTTACCACAACTAGATAACTCTCCAAAAGTAAAAGGTTTAGTAAAAAAAGGCCTAGGCTACTTATTGCACGAACGAGAATTTGTTGCCTTTGGTGATGCCTACCCCCATCTACAAGGATTAGAATTTGTTGAACAAGTACTTGATGAACTCAATTTTGATACACGCTATAAACCTAAACAAATAGAACATATTCCTAACGAAGGTAAACTTGTTATCGTTGCTAATCACCCTATTGGATCATTAGATGCTTTAGCACTCATTAAAGTAATTTCAACGGTAAGGCAAGATTTAAAAGTAGTGGCAAACCGCATGTTAATGTCGGTTACCGCAATGCACTCACTTTTACTCCCTGTAGATAACTTATCAGGCATGAGTAAAAAACAAGAGCTTAGTAATATACAAAACCATTTAAAAAATGATGGGGTATTACTTATATTTCCAGCAGGAGAAGTGTCACGATTAGGGCCAATGGGCATTAAAGACTGCAAATGGAATAGTGGCTTTTTACGTATGGCAAAAAAAGCCAATTGCTCTATTTTACCTATTTATATTAAAGCCAAAAACAGTCCGCTTTTTTATGGCACATCAATGATTTATAAGCCGCTAGCAAGTTTACTATTAGTGGCTGAAATGTTTAAGCAGCGCCAAAAATCTTTAGAGTTTGAAATTGGTGCTTCTATCCCTCCTGAGTCTTACTTAATAGAAAACCTTAAAGATAAAGAAGTTGTAAACCTTATACGCAAACAGCTTTATAGGCTTACAACAAAAAAAGCACTGCCGCTAAAAACACAAACACCTATCGCTGTTCCCGAGTGCAGAAAAGAGCTAAAAAGAGCAATTGAGCAATGCCAACTACTTGGTAAAACGCAAGACGGTATGCATATTCATCTATATCAATATACAGGAAGCTCCCCTATTTTTAGAGAGCTTGGCCGCCTTAGAGAAATTGCATTTAGAGCGGTAGGCGAAGGTAGCGGTAAACGCCGTGACATAGATAAGTACGATATGGATTATCAGCATCTTGTATTGTGGGATCCTATGCAACTAGAACTAGTTGGTGCTTACCGATTAGCCTGTGCACAAGACATTATAAAAAAACATGGCCGCGAAGGCTTATATACCGACAGCTTATTTACTTACACCAATGCTATGACGCCCTATCTAAAACAAGGAATTGAGCTTGGTAGAAGCTTTGTACAGCCTAAATACTGGGGGCGTAAGAGCCTAGACTATTTATGGTATGGTATTGGGGCTTTTATAAAAAGCTATCCACAGTACAGATACTTGTTTGGCGCTGTAAGTGTATCAAATGCTTTGCCCGAGCAAGCAAAAGCCATGCTCGTTTATTACTATCAGCATTACTATAAAAGTGGTATTGAATTAGCAACACCTAATAATGAGTTTAAGTTAACTGAGCAACAGCTAACCCAGTGCCATACTCTTTTTAACGGAGATGACGTTAAAGAGGATTTTGTAGAGTTAAAACATGTGTTAGCGAATATGAGTGCTCAAGTGCCTACTTTATTTAAGCAATACACTGAACTTTGTAAACCAGGTGGAGTGCAATTTTTAAGTTTTAGTATTGATCCCGATTTTAATAACTGTATTGATGGATTGGTATTAGTCGATCTTGAAAATATAAAAGAAAACAAAGCTAAACGTTATTTAGAATAACTATTAATAAGTAATGGCCAATTCACCGAGTACTTTCATAACTGATAAAGTACTCGGTTTATATTTAGGGTCTGTTGATATTTGCGGATTAAAATTCGTTCAAATTAGGGGCTATTTAATTCCTAAAATTGATTAGATATTATTGCAGATTGGTATAAACACCTGCTTAATAGCATTTTTAATCTTCTAAAGCTTTTTAAGTATCCATCGCTTTTAGTACTTTTAGTGCTTTTAAAATTCTGATAAAAAATACTTTGTTGTTTATTCAAGAGCCTTTGTTAAAACGCGAGTTTATGATTAAGCAATGCCTGCCTTAATTTATTCGTGAGACTGTTAATCAAATAAATATGTCAATCTTTACAAAAGCAGAACGACACTAAAATTAATCTAAATCAATAAAACACTTCACAAGGTTCAAACATTTTTGAAACTTTGATCTAGAACAGGTTTTCATTTTTATTGCTCGGTAATAATAGCGCCAATCAAACAGTAGTTCTTGGAGAACAACATGAAAACTCAAATTAGCATCGCATTATTAACCTCTTTATTAGCACTCTCTCCAGCTGCACACGCTAACTTTAGCGTAAATGTTGGCGCCATTAACGTAAACCCTGATAACAGTAGCTCAGCTATTAATGAAGCACCTACGCTGGGCCTTAAAGGTGATTCTGATACTCAACTGGGTATCACCGTAGATTATGCATTTAACGATCAATGGGTGCTAGAGTTGATAGCAGCAACACCGTTTTCACACGATGTGAATGGCACAGGCGGTTTAGCCGGCAACAAAATTGCTGATATAAAACAACTTCCTCCTTCATTAGTTGCGCAATACCACTTTTTAGATACAAGTTATGCGCTAAGACCTTTTATAGGCGTAGGCATAAACTACACCGCATTTTTTGATGAGCAACCTTCTCAAGCACTTAAAGCGACGCTAGGTACAGACGATGTAGAAGTAAAATTAGATGATTCGTTTGGCTTTATGGCTCAGGTAGGTGCTAACTATAAGATTGATAAAAATTGGGGCCTACACGCCATGGTATCAATTATGGATATTGATACCGATGCCACTGTTTATGCTAATGGTGCAAAAGCACTTACATCAACTGTTGAGCTTGACCCCGTTGTTGCTATGTTCGGTGTTAGATACAGCTTTTAAAGCATGTAACAAAGCCATGCGTAGTTAACCAATTTATAATGTGTGTTGAAAGGCCGAAAGGCCTTTTTTTCCATTTGTAAAAACTGTAAGTTACTTGGGTAAGTTACTCAACTTTTTCTGCTCTAGCATTTCTTTCCAGTGCATAACTTCACTTGGCAATATAGGTGTTTGGCCATCAAAACCAGCAACATCAAGCATTTCTTCAATACTTATAATACCTTTTTTACTTTTAAATACACCGCGTACATAAGCTATAGCATGTAAGCCACGTTCTGAATGAAACTTTTGCTCTATATAAAAGTATTTATGATCCCAGCCAACTAACTTAGTACTTATTGTATATCGCTGCATAGGTTTAATATCGCGGATATAAGTAATAGCAGTTGCGTTAACAATCGGAAACCAACGACGCTTCATTATTTGCTTTAGTAAGCCAACTCGTTCAGTCATCCACGTGCGAGATAAATCCATCATCGCGAGATAACGTGAATTAGTTAAATGTAGATTAATGTCGCAATCAGTAGGTAAAGCTTTGTAATCAATGTCCACCGTATCAAGTAAATTTTGATATTGCGTGTTTCGTTTGATTTTAAAAAACAGTAATAAAAGTCGAATATATAAGTTCACAAAAAAGGTCTTACCAGTTAAATTTATTCGAGTGTAGCATAGCCCCTTGCGAAGACGAATATTCTACTTTAATCTTAAATCATTATTATAATAAAAAGATAACTCATGAAATCAAAACTAAAAATTATCACTGCGTTAGTTTTATTAATACCTAGTTACAGTGCGTTTGCCGACTTTTCACTACCAGGTAAAGGCTCTGTTACCTACCCTACAGGTGTGGTAAAAGAGTTTAAATTTGGTTTTGAATGGCAACAAAAAGCTGAAAAATTCACTATTGGCTCTAAGAGTTACAACATGGAGCAAATTCCTAGCTCATATTCAGTCGCTATCACCCTTTCAAAAGATGACAACCAAGTATGGGTGCAAGAATTTAACAATGGATTTATTAAAGAGTTTGAATGGCAAATTGGTGGGCATAAAGTCACTTTAAAAAAGCAGCAATTTAGCGACCCCGTAAAAGGCGATTATGTGATTGAGCTTAATGGCCGAAGCTATTTTTTCACTCGTAATAACGCTAGCATTGTAATGAGCTTTAACGAAGAAGGTATCGAGACGATTGCAATTGATGGGGTAACAAAAAATATGGGCACTAAAAATTAGCCCCATATTCTAATTGCTTTATGTTAATTACACTTTTACTGTTTTTCGATTAATACCGTAATCACGTAGCTTGTTAGCTACAGCCGTGTGGCTTAGGCCTAATCGTTTAGCTAACTGGCGTGAGCTTGGATAAGCTGGATAGAGTTTACGAAGTAGAGTCGCTTCAAAACGTTTAACAGCTTGATCTAGTGAGCCTTCAAAATCAGACTCTAAATACCCTAAATCATGGGTAAAAGTGGGTAACTGTAAATGCTCTACGCGAAGTTCACTGTCATCTAATAAGGACACTGCACGGTAAATTGCATTTTCAAGCTGACGAACATTTCCAGGCCACGGATACGCTTGTAAAAAGCTTAAACACTCTTGTGATAAAACAGGAATTGCATGACCATTTTGTTGCGCGTACTTTTGAATAAAGTGCTCAGCCAACGGCCCTACATCTGCTTTTCTATCTCTTAGTGGGGCTATTTCTAAAGTAAGTACGTTTATGCGGTAATATAAATCTTCTCTAAAAACCCCTTCTTGTACCATTGCAGGCAAGTCTTTTTGAGTAGCTGCAACAATACGTACATTTACTTTAACTTCGTTCTCATCGCCTACTTTTCTAAATGTGCCATCTTGTAAGAAGCGCAGTAACTTTGTTTGTAGCTGAGTCGACATTTCGCCAACTTCATCTAAAAACACAGTTCCACCATCGGCTTGCTCTAATACGCCACGTTTTGGTGCTGCATTTTCTTCGTATCCGGCATAACCAAATAACTCAGATTCAGCAACATCATCGGGAAGCGAAGCACACGACAGCGCAATAAAAGGTTTAACAGAACGATTAGATGCGTAATGACACGCACGCGCGAGTAGTTCTTTACCTGTACCAGTTTCACCGGTAATCAAAATAGGGGCTTCTAGCTGCGCCATTTTGCGTGCTTCACGCACCACTCGGCGCATTGCCGTACTAAAGTTATGAATAGTAGCAAAGCTTTCTTGCCCGTAACGTCTAAATGCACTGACTTGCTGCCCTAAGCGGCTTTGCGATTTAATATTAATAACCGCACCCGCAAGCACATCACCTTCACTACCTTGAGGCACTGCAATTGGCAAAATGTCTGCAATAAAATCCTCACCCGCTACTTCAACGCGTGTGGTTTGCCCAAGCACTTCTTTACCCTCTAACCAGCGTGTAAAGTTAAAGCCTTTAAGCAGGTTATTAATATTTGCACCAATCACGTCTTTTTCAATTAGCTGTAAGTCTTTACATGCTGCATCATTACATAAACGTACCCAGCCTTTAGCATCAATAGAGATGACTCCATCAGGCAATGCACGTAGTAAAGTATTTAATTCGTTGTGTTCACGCTCAGAGGGTAAAAATGCAGTAGTACGCACGTCATGTACACCGTCGATTAAACGTATCGATGGCATAATTTTTTGGAATTGTTCAAATTCAATTTCGGGAAAACTAACGTACATTCGACAATTAACGGAATCGACTTCAATTCCTTTTAAATCAACGCTGTAGTTAACTAATATATTAAGGATTTCTTGAGCAATACCAATTCGATCAGCACAGTGAATATCTAGACGCATACATCCTCAAAGAAGGAAAAACTATATTAGCCGAATAATACGCTAAGTCGCTTTGAGAAGGTAGTTTATTGTAAACATTTTTGGACAAAATAGCTTTTAGAGCCAAAGGGTGGGATGTAATTAAACGAAGAAAAACAGCACTAATATTTATATTTAACTATACCAGTGCTGTTTATTAAATCTTATTATGAGACTACTTACCTTGTGGGTAAGCTGACCAATCACCGCTATCTAACTGTATAAATGGTCGTTGATTAACATACATCATTATAGTACCTTCATTTTCAGCCACTTTAGGCGCTATAGGTAAGTTTTCGAGTAAATTAGCAACACTGTTATTGCCACCAAACACATCAGTTTGCAGCGTCTTACTTACTAGCTCCGAAAGCGCAAAGTAACTTGTAGAATTATTAACAACAATTTGCGAGTAATTTTGCACGTCTGGGCCTATAAATTTAATCGCAACAGGTACAGACACAATAGCAGGGCTCGGAATTTCACGTAAACCTGCAAATTGTACTTTATCACCTTTTAAATTAGCGCCGTGTTCAGGCACTATCATCAACATAACGTTGCGACCACGCTTTTCTAATTTTTTTACAAACTGGTTAATATCAGCAAACAAGTTTTTATGCCTGATTGGGTATGTATCTTTACTATTCACCCTTGGTTGATTCTCTAGCTGATTACCGTCATGTAAACTTGTGGTGTTGTAGTACATCGCACACGGCTTACAATCATCAGCTTGCTCTAACCAACCATCCAGCACAGCTTCATCTGAGTAAATAGGGCTATTATCAAATCCTCGAAGTGCCACTGGCATTGAATCAATATTAAATGGTGTGCTATCTAGGCCACCGTACTTATTAATTAAGCCTTTAAACTCATCAAAATGTCCGTCGTGATTCATCACAACATTGTTTTGATAACCTAGTTTTTCTAGGTTTTTAAATAAGTGACATTGTTCAGGTGCCTCTTTAAATAATGCGGTTTGGCTAGTTTGCCCACAACTTGCTCGCAGCAATCTTACCGCAGCAGGCCCGCTGTATGAGGTAGCCGAGTTAAAGTCTGAAAACACCACATCAAAATCTTTATACATGTCAGTAATGCTTACGCCAATGGCATTTAAATCAGCAACAGCCATTGAACATATGTTCAAAATAATCACATCAAACAGTTCACCATTTACTTGAGTCGGAAAGTGACTCATTAATAAACTTTGTTGTTGATAAAAATCAGCTAATTTTTGATCAGGAGATTGTGCTGCCTGAGTGATCACTTGTGTTTGAGGGTTACTTTGACTTTGTGTAGCAGCTACAGGATTAGCCACATTATTAACGAATTGTGATTGAGAGTTATCACCTTGCCATCCTACAACTAAAAGCCCAACAACAGTGACTGTAGTAAAACGTATCCATTGCGATGTGTACCAAAAACATACACTAATTACGAACAAAGCCAATAACATATCAGTATTAATAACACGGGTTAATAACTCAATAAAGTAGCCAAAACTAAAATCTTGGACGTTACCCACTTGTTTAGTCAATCTGTTTATTGGTGGCAACCATGAGTCTTGATAAAGTAATAAGACTGCAACGACCCCACCCAATAGGTGTTTTGCTTTTTCTATTAATGGCTTTTTAAATTTAATCGCAAGCAATGCAGCAAAGGCCGCATTACTAAGTACGTTAAAATCAATTGCACCGTAATAAAACAGAGCAAATTTAACTAAAAAATAAAGGTTCCAAACCCCTAAACCTGATAATTTCACTGCTTATCCTTTTTTACTGTATTTGGTGTATAAGGCTCTAGTACTTCATGTTTAAAAGTAAGCTTATAATAATATTTTGTTATTTGAGATAAAATGTATTTGCCTAGTACACAAAGCACCGCGCCAAGCAGCATTGCAAAAAACACGGTAATTAAGAGCTGATTCATACTCATAAGTTATCTCTTAATTTCATTATAAAGGGCTTAGCATCTGGACGACTTTTGCTAGAGAATTCTGGCGTTTTAATGTTTTCAGTAATGCTGTTTGCTATATCAGGTGCAAATTTATAGCTATCATTCTCAGCAAGTTTTTGTGAGAAATCTACAACACTCTTACCTTTATAAAAACGCCTTAATTGCTTACATTCTTGTTGAATGTAAAAGTGATCAGAAATTACATTTTGCTGCACAAAAAAATCACTCGTTTTTAATTTAAACAAATGCTTAATTGCATTATCAACATCATTCTCTCTACAAGCATGCAGATATAAATAAACTGTATTATCTGCAATACTAAATACATCACCTTCGCGCTTAATATGAAATAAATGCAAAGGGTGAATAGGGTCTATTCTTGGCAGTAGTTCAAGCTTCACTAGCACACCACTCACACCTAGATTAACGGCTGAGTCACTATGAATTTCTACTTGTTTTGTAAACTCAATGAAAGGTAAATACCCCTTTGAAAAGGTATTTTCGGTGTATTTTAACACATCTTCAACAGAGGGAGGTAAAGGTCTTGAAAACTGAAAACCTTGAATAGATTGAACTTGTGAGAGCAACCGAGAAGGCTCTGAAAAACTATATAAAATAAGGTTTACACCCAAGGTTAAAAATAAGCATTCATCTTGATGACGAATTACACCGTCTACATTTTGAATAACAAGTTTTAACCAGCGTCCACAGTTTTTTCTAAGCTCAAAACACTGCTTACCTAATAACGCTAAATCGGTATAACGCGTTACTGCAAAAATTAATGTGGCAGCTTCTACTTTTGGGCCTTTATTAAATAAGTCATTATTATCTTTCACACTTTTATAGTGCATCGGTAGTTTAGTACCTTCGGGCACCGCACCTTGCACTAGCCATACATCATCTTCATCAGAAAAATCTGAACTTTTAGCCGTTTTACTCTCGCTTATTATTCCCTTTTGAACAACAAACTGGTTTTTACTTAGCAATAACTGATAATGTTCACCAGCAATAACGCCGGTACTATGACGCCAGTAGTCATATTCAAGTACTCGCACCGCAGCATCGTTATCAACAAAAACTAGTCCATCAAATACATTGTTTAATCGTCTAACTAAAAAACGATAATTAGCAATATCAGGTCCAGATATTAAGAGTAATAATGTAGCACCCGTCTTTTGAGTGAAATCTCTATACTCTTTCATCATCAGCTCTAAGCTTTTTTCGCTAGCACTGTTTAGCTGTGTTGTACTAAAGTGAACAAAAACAAGTGCCGTGTTTAGACGTTTATAAGCACTGATTTCTTTTATAATAGCTGAATTAATTTTCTCAATTGAATAATGCTGTGTTTGTGGGGCCAACGAAAAAGGGTGAACTCGATTATGTTTATAAGCATAGTTTAACGGTGCAGAAAAAGAAGAATCAAAAAATGACTCAATCTCTTGGGAAACTATATATATATCATTAGCCAAGCTTTGGTTAATTGAATGTAACGCCAATTCGATTGAAAAATTGTCTAAAGGGGCTAAAACAGCGTAACTTGAAGCCCATTTTAACTCTTTTGCAGCAGGCTCTAATCCCGTTATGTTAAAGTTATGCATTTAAAACGCCCTATAAAAAATACTTTTTTACTAGTTTTAACCGTTATTCTATATATAATAGCCAAATATTGTCCACATTTAATCAAAATAATTAACGTAACTGTTAAGGTAAAGATGAACAACTTAACGTATAAAAACTCACAAACGTTAACATCAAGCGACATAGAAAACCTTGCACTGCGTTTTGGTGGTAAAAGTGATGACTACATAGAAATTGTAAACAAGCAGCAAAATAATAATACAATTAATAAGTACGCATTACTTAAAGAAATAAACAACGAACTAAACATGTAAGCTAGTTCAATTAACAATAGGTAAAACATCAGTTGCAAAGAGTTTTCATTAAAGGTGTCAAAGGCGGTTTAGGCAGTACCTCTGTGGTTGCAAACCTAGCGTGCGTACTAAAAAAATCTGACGTTGATGTTATTGCAATCGATCTAGATGCAAAAAGTGACTTAGGTTTACATTTTGGTTTGCCATGGAAATACACCAAAGGCTGGAGTAATGAAGCAAGCTTTGAAGATGCAATTGCGCATTTTCACCAAGATAACGATGGCATTGTATTTTTACCATTTGGTGATAGTGATGACACGAGCACCAATAGCATCACTAAAATGGTCGATAAATGCAAAAACCTAAATTATAGTGACGAAGCTTGGGTGCTTTTTGACTGCCCTTCACATATTAATATTTCTCATTATCCGTTAGAAAAAAAAGATATTGTTATTGAACTGGTAAATTGTGATGCTATTTGTCACAGCTTAATTTATAGGCGCCTACAAACACTCAAAAATTCTGATACCGACTGGAAGCATTACTTTTTAGTTAACCGATATAACTCTGCATCTACGCTAGAATTTGACTTGTTTTCTCTATGGCAATCAACGCTTCCGCTTATGGCTCCTTTTTTTATTAACAGTGACGAAGTTATTAAAGAGTCAACCGCATACAGAAATGTAGCGCTTAACTGCGCGCCATATAGTGTCGCAAATGATGACTTTGAAACGCTAGCTGGTTGGCTAGTTAGTAAAGTAGCCTTATAAAATGAGTATTACATTATTTTATCAGCGCCCTATCCACTGTACTTTATACTTGCTGCTGAGCATTTTATTTACTGATAAGTTAGTTCGGTACATATTATTTAAGTTTCACAGCTACTTTAATCAACATAAAGTAAATGTAATTGAAGCTTTCTTAATGCCTTTTATTACACTTTTAAGCTCGCTATTTATAAACATTAAACAGCATAAAATCAGCTTTGAGTTTACCCTTTATGACTACTACCCTCATTTAAGGTTGCCTTACCGAACCTACATTTACTCAAATATATTACGCTTTATTATACAAAGTGTTTTTTTAGTGTTTTTTAAAAACCAGCTTAAATCTAGTTCAGTAAAAGAAGATGCGGTTAATTATTTTTATGATGGCGTTAGTTACCTTTTAAGGCAATTACGTTGGTTTGATTTAAAGTTAGGTAAACTATTAAAGCGCCTACTATCAAAAAACAAAAAAGGTCCTAAAAAGAGTGCTTTTAAAGCGATGGCTGATGCACGTGTATGGCAAAATAAATTAGTTAAATACGTCATCCTCGCGTTTATTTTATTTTTATTAGCAATATTCATTACAATTCCTTTTAGCTTGGAAGCTCAAGCCGTTTTTATAAGTTTTATTTTATTAGTTGCGTATGCACTTAAGCGAGTAAAAGGCCAAATGGCAACCATTGTCATGATCACCTTGTCAGTAACTACGTCTTCTCGTTATTTATGGTGGCGTTACACTGAAACTTTAAACTGGGATGACCCGCTTGCACTTGCGCTAGGTGGGGGCTTATTACTTGCTGAAACGTATGCCTGGCTTGTGCTTATTTTAGGTTTTTTTCAAACAATTAATCCACTTGAACGAAAACCAGTTCCTTTGCCTAAAGACACTGACTTGTGGCCAACAGTTGATGTATATATTCCAACTTATAACGAGCCGTTAAGCGTTGTAAGGCCTACTACGCTCGCGGCTTTAAGTATCGATTGGCCAGCCGATAAACTAAATGTTTACATATTAGATGATGGTAAGCGCTCAGAGTTTAAAGATTTTGCAGCCGAAATTGGAGTGGGTTATTTAGCGCGTTCGGATAACAATCATGCTAAAGCCGGTAATATGAATAGCGCTATGCGCTATACCGATGGCGAATATATCGCAATTTTTGACTGTGACCACGTTCCTGCTCGCTCATTTTTACAAATGACAATGGGGCAGTTTTTAAAAGACAGTAAAGTGTGTTTAGTGCAAACACCGCATCACTTTTTCTCAGCCGATCCATTTGAGCGAAACCTTAATAACCACAGCCAAATTCCTAACGAAAACATGCTGTTTTATGGACTTATTCAAGACGGTAACGACATGTGGGATGCAACCTTCTTTTGTGGTTCTTGCGCCGTATTAAAACGAGCAGCACTTGATGATATTGGCGGCTTTGCGTTTGAAACAGTAACTGAGGATGCACATACGGCTCTTCGTATGCAACGCGCTGGTTATAAAACAGCTTATATAAACATTCCACAAGCCGCAGGCCTTGCTACCGACAGTTTATCAGCGCATATAGGTCAACGAATTCGTTGGGCGCGTGGTATGGCGCAAATATTTAGGCTTGATAATCCGTTAATGGGTAAAGGTTTAAGTCTTCCTCAACGATTATGTTATATAAACGCAATGCTGCACTTCCTATCGGGTATTCCTCGTATTGTATTTTTAACAGCCCCTTTAGCGTTGATATATTTTAACGCGTACATAATTTATGCCCCTTTTATTGCTATTTTTATCTATGTGGTGCCAACGTTAATTCAGATAAAAGCAACTAACTCACGCATTCAAGGTAAATACCGTTACTCCTTCTGGGGTGAAGTATATGAATCAGTACTTGCTTGGTACATATTAAAACCAACAACCGTTGCTTTATTTAATCCTAATAAGGGTAAATTTAACGTAACAGAAAAAGGCGGTTTAAATGATGAAGAGCATTACGACTGGGGTATTTCTAAACCGTATTTAATTCTCTTACTTATTAATTTACTGGGCATAATAGTAGGTATATTACGTCTATTTTTAGGTGATTCAAGTCAAATCGGCGTACTGATAATAAGTATGGGTTGGGCTTTTTATAATATTATTATTTTAGGCGCTGCGGTTGCGGTTGCTGCCGAAGCACGCCAAGTTAGGCACTCGCATCGTATCAAAGCAAACTTCCCTGCCGGCGTTCGTTTAGCAAATGGTCATACTTTAAAAGTAAAAATAACGGATTATTCAGATAACGGTGTAGGTATAGAGACTGAACACGCACATTTATGCCGCGTTAACGATAAAATTGAATTATTAATGAGTCGCGGTAACAAGCAATTCTCGTTTACAACTTACGTATGTAACACCCGTAAAAAACAAATTGGTCTTACACTTAAAGATTTATCGTTAGAAAAACAAAGAGCTTTTATACAATGTACTTTCTCCAGAGCAGATGCTTGGTTAGATTGGCAAAATAACTTTAGACATGACCGTCCATCGTATAGCTTTAAAGAAGTGCAAAAAACCAGTTTACGGGGCTTTAGTAATTTACTATTTCATGCCCCAAGAGCATTACAACCAATAATTAAGTTTATGACTAATACCGTCATTTACATAAATTCATTTACTCCAAAAAAACCGATAGTGCATAATAATTATGATTAAAAAGTTACTTAATACATTTCTAACATTGTTACTTATTAGTAGCGCATATCAAGTACTCGCTATCGAGCCTATGCACGACAAAACTATGTTTGTAAATGGCTACCCTGAGAGCGCTCAGATATCTAGTTTACGCCTTAGCTTTGAAAAGTTAGGATTCAACGACTATAAACTCGACGGCGTGAATAACAATTCTAGGGTTGATTTCACAAATAGAATTGATAAATTAAGCACTAATTTAAAGCTTAACTTTTCGTATACCAACTCGCCTTCATTACTAGCTAATGTATCGCATTTAAAAGTTTACTTTAACGATAACTTAGTCACTGTTTTACCTATTAATGAAAAACTAAGTGTTGTAAAAAACACAGTAAGTCACAACCTAGACCTAAATGCTAAATACATTCAAGACTACAACCAAATTCGCTTTGAGTTAGTTGGTTACTACGACTTACAATGCCAAGATTATTTTAGCCGTTCAATTTGGACTGAAATAAATAAATCAAGCAACATCACCCTTGATCAAAAACAGTTAGCAATTGATAGCCGCCTTGAGTATTTACCAGAACCATTTTTTGATGCTAAAGATTACAACAAATTAAACCTACCTTTTGTATTTGCAAACACGCCCAATACACAAGCAATAGAAGCAGCTGCCACTTTATCAAGCTGGTTTGGCGCACAAGCTGACTGGCGTGGCGCTAACTTTCCAGTAGTCGTAAATAAAGCACCTGAGCAACATAGCGTGGTGTTTATTACTAATGACTCAAAACCTGATTTTTTAAAAGATTATCCAGATGTTGAAAAGCCAACTGTTGAGCTGATCTCAAGCCCTATTCACAGATACAATAAAATGCTGTTAATTTTGGGGCGTGATGAAAAAGACTTAAAAACAGCGGTCACTGGTCTTGTATTTGGTCATAAAATTATGACTGGCAGAAGTGCGAGCATCGAAGCAATTAATAAGCTACCACTGCGTAAAGCATACGATGCACCGCGATGGCTCAGAAGCGATCGCCCTGTGCACTTTGACGAACTTATTGACTACCCAACTCAGCTACAAGCTGAAGGTCTTAACAACGGGCCTATAAAACTAAACGTTCGTTTTGCTCCTGATTTATTTACTTGGCGTGAAAAAGGGATTCCAATAACCCTGCAATACCGTAATACACCAGATAGCGAAACCTTAAATTCACGTTTGAACATGTTAATAAATCAAGAGTTCATAACTGGTTATTTACTTGATAAAAAAGATACATCTTTAACGACCGCTAAAACATTGTTGCCTTTAATAGCTAATACAGACACAACACAAAGCGCAGAAGATTTTTCATTAGAGGGTATTAACCTTGCCAACCGCAATGAACTAAATTTTGACTTTAGGTTTGCAATATCTATAAAAGGCGACTGCCCAGTTGCCCCTCCTGGTGGCGAGTACGGTGTAATTGATGGAAACTCTAACATTGATGTAAGTGGATTTGACCATTACATGGCTTTGCCTGATTTAAATGTATTTGCAAATAGCGGATTCCCATTTACAAAATATGCAGATTTACAACAAACTTTAGTATTAATAGATGAAGTGCCATCACCTAAAGCGCTTTCTGTACTGCTTAACTTAACCGGTCACTTTGGTGCAATTACTGGTTATCCAGCCCACAGAATAAGCGTTGCTCATTTAAATGAAGATGCCAACTTAGATGATAAAGACATTTTAGTTATCGCAAAACCTAACAGCATTACCAATAACTTAGATGAAGACGCACAAACTAATATTTTGCTTGATAACAATCAGCGCGCTATAAAACAAGCCATATACAATGGTGCTTACGATGAGCAGACAACAGATAAAGTCCAAGTGAGTATAAAAAGTAGCGGTGATATGGCCGTTATTACAGGGTTTCAATCACCGTTTGATTCAGAGCGTTCAATAGTATCGCTTAGTGCAACATCACAAAAAGCCTTTAATCTACTTGATGATGCGTTAATGAGTTCAGAAGCTCTTGCGCAAATTAAAGGCAGTGCGGCGGTCATAAATTCTCAAGGCATTAAAACAATAAAAACTGATGAGCAATATTTTGTTGGTCACATTCCTGTGTATACCCTAATTTGGTTCCATTTGTCAGATCACCCATTTGTGCTAGCGCTATTGTCTATTTTAACACTACTGCTGATCTCATTTATAATATGGCGATTACTGCAAGCATTAACACACAAGCGCTTAGCTGAAGGAGATAAGTAATGAAGTCACTCATTAATGTATTTTTTACCGTGATTGCATTATTTACCTTTAATGTCAGTGCACAAGTAGAGCAGTGTCAGCCATGGGATGCATGGCAAACGTTTAAAAATAACTTTATAAGCCAAGATGGCCGCGTAATTGATTTAGGTAGCGAGCAAAATGTCACAACCTCTGAAGGCCAATCTTATGCCTTATTTTTTGCTGTTGTAGCAAACGATAAAGCAATGTTTGACCTAGTACTTGATTGGACGCAAGAACATTTATCTGAGGGTGATTTAAGCACTCGTTTACCGGCATGGCAATGGGGTGTTAACAATCAAAATATTGGTGGTATTTTAGATTCAAATCCAGCGTCTGATTCTGACCTATGGATAGCGTATAGCTTATCGCAAGCTGCTATTCTTTGGGATGACCGCCGCTACAGCATATTAGCAGCCGTACTTGCACAGCGAATAATGCGTGAAGAAACAGCCTATATTTCGGGCCTAGGCTTATCATTACTACCTGCTCCTACCGGTTTTGAATTTGATAATGAACGTTTTAAGTTAAACCCGAGCTACTCACCATTATTTATTTACCAGCAGTTTAAAAAGCTCTACCCACACTCCCCTTGGCATCAATTGCACGAAGGCTCAGCAAAGCTAATTTTAGATACAGCAAAGCAAGGTGTTAGCCCTGACTGGGTAATGTATGATGCAAATAACGGTTTTTACTACGATAAAAAAACAAGCGATTTAGGAAGCTACAACGCTATTAGAGTTTATTTATGGGCAAGTATGATGGCAGACAACGCACCTTATAAAAAAGAGCTATTAGCGCAATTTAATCCTTTTATAGAAACAATTAATAAACGTGGTTACGTGCCTTTAAATACTTTTGCTAAGTCAGGAAAATCTGAAAAAAGAGGCCCGCTAGGCTTTAACTCAGCTCTATTACCTTTACTAGCGACTAATAACGATAACTCTACAGTTATGGCAATTCAGCAAAAGCTAATGGTTGATAAATCATTTACCCAGACTCGTTACTACGACAGCGTACTTAACTTGTTTGGTGCAAGTGCTTTAAATAAACGTTTTTCAATTACAGCAGATGGGACGCTACAACCGGTATGGAGCACTGAATGCCGTTAAGGTTTGCCCTAGCTTGCACATTAGCGCTTAGCTCTGGATTAAGCGCTAACACAGTCAACGATATTGATACGCAATCTGTTGATTGGTTACTAAGCCAAATAGGTATTGGTGAAGCACAGCAAAATAATAAACTAGTTGAAGATAGCTTACGAAAGTTAGTTGCTATTGCACCTGCCCGCATAGAAACACAGTGCGCGGTAGCGCGTTATGATTTTGCTAATGGCGAATCAGCGAAAGCTAACCAATTACTAAGTAAAATAGATAATGGGCTTATCAAACAGGCTCCGTGCGTTGAAAAGCTAAAAGTACTTTCTCGTACTGAAGGCAAAGACAAATCTTCAATTCAACAAGCTAGATTACTCGCTCGTGCCGGTCGTTATGAACAAGCTCGCGAAATCTATAATCAAATTTTTAAAAACGTTTACCCTACATTAGATTACGAACTTGAGCATTTAAGCTGGTACGGACAAGACAGCGACCAATGGGAAAGTGTTAAGAAAGGCTATGATAAATTAGCTCAAAACTATCCAAGTATTGCGCAGGTAGAAGTTGCTTATGCACGCCACTTACTTAGGCGTAATCTTACAGATAAGAAAGCTATTGATATTTTAAGTAAATATGGCGCTGGCCCTACTTTTATAAATGAAGTTGAATACATTTGGCTTGGGGCTTTGTCGGAAATGCCTTTAACGAATGATACAGTTAAGCAGTATCAGCGTTATTTCACTCTTTATCCTTTTAGTAGTAAAGGTGAGTTACAATATCAAGATTTTCTAAAAGATTATAAAAAACGCCAAACACTGCTTGCTGATCCTGCCTATCAGCTTTGGGTTAGGGGCGATAGATTACTTGAGAAAAATAAACTTGCCGCCGCAGAACCTCTACTTTTAAAAGCTTTAAGAGGCCGCCCGCAAGACGGCGCTATAATGCGAAGCCTTGGCACACTCTATTTACGCCTTGGTGAAAACCAAAAGTCGTATCAATATTTTACTCGTGCACAAAAGTACACAACTGAGTTCGCTGAGCGTGAAACACTACAAGAGCTTGCAAAAACAGCTAAGCTTTGGCTTTATATACGCGAAGCTAAAAATGCTATTAATAATAAAGAGTTTAAAACGGCTAAGCTTAAGCTCGATTTAGCAGCTACCTTAGGACAAGAAACTAATACCGTAGTATATAACAGAGGTTTATTACAATTTGCTCAAGGACAATATTCACAAGCAGCTCTTACTTATCAAATTGTTTTAAAAAGTGATCCACTTAATAGCAGCGCTTTAATAGGCCTACTTGAAATAGCTGAATTAGAGCAAAATGAAAAAGCCCTAACCTCTTTTTATAACAGCTTATCGTTTAATCAAAAGAAACTAATTAAAGAATCTTATTCTGTATCTTTAAGTAGTCAGTACCGCGCAAAGGCAAATACGTTTGCACAGTCGGGAGATTTAGAGCAAGCCGAAAAAGTATTAAAAGACGCTATTGAAATAGCGCCAGAACAGCCTTGGTTATACTACGATTTAGCCTTTATATACCAACAAAAGGGGCTGACAGAAGAGGCCCGCGCTTTATTTAATAATGTGCTGTGGCAATTTCCGTTAAACCCTCAGATTCGTTACAGCCACGCGCTTTTTTTACGATCCCTTGATGATTATCAAGGTGCTATTAAAACATTGCAGTACATTCCATTTAAATCCAGAGATAAAGACATTATTGCGCTTGAACAGCAGCTGCAACTTAATGAGTCTTTAACACAAAGTGAGCGCCACCTTGATGCTAAAGATAAAGCCACTGCAATCTATCATTTAAGCAACCTAGAGGCACAAAATTTAACACCCGCTATGCAGGCAGAGTTATCGCGAAGCTGGTATCGAATTAATGAAAAAAAACACGCTATAAAACTTATAAACAAAGCACTGGAAGCTGAGCCTTCTCTTTCTGCTTATTGGCATACACTTTATGGTGAGTGGCTTTTAGAGCAAGGTGATGAAAATAAAACGAAGCAATGGTTTGAAAAGTACGTATTACCAGAGAGCGCAACTGAAAACGAAACAACTCAATATGTACAACTACAAAATAGCTATATTACTCAGTATTACAATGGTAGTGATTTAATCGCTAAGCTTAACCAGCTGGATCAAAAATATAAAAATACTCCAGCAACAACTACTGCCCTTATTAATGCAAATTTAGCACTTGAACAGCGCGAAGCGGCCGTTATTTTGTATCAGCAAAAAGTGCAAAATAAACAAACCATAGAGCCTCAAGCACTACTCGCTATTGCTAATGCATACATAGAACTTGGGGACGACTTTCAAGCAAAAGAAGTTACGCAAAAAGCGATTACGCAAACCACATCGCAAGAAGGTTATTTGCAACGCCAAATCATGTCATCTCTCAATGAGTTTAATTACTCAGGGGATGCACTTTATTTAGCTAAGCAACTTGTTGAAAAGTCACCCAACGATCAAGAATTACGTTATCTAGGCGCTCAAGTAGCCAGCAAATTCAACGAAACCGAACAAGCACAATCTTGGTACGCGCAAACCCTATTTCCTAATCGTACATTAAATGAAAAAGAGCTTTACGGAGCGCTTTCAAAAATAGACGAAAACGATGAATGGTATGTAAACGGTGCTAAAAGAGAGCTAATAAACGAGCAAAACAAAAACCAAGCATACATTGCTATTGGTGTTAACTTTAGTGGGCAAACAAGCACCGAAAGCGAAGCAACACTTGGTGCGGGCTTAGTCCCGATTGAAGCTTACTTTCCGCTTTGGCAAGGCCAAGGGTTTATTAAAGTAGACCCGACTACTATTAGCGCACAAACAACGCGCTTTGATGAGCAATTTGCTGGCAGCCGCTATGGACAAGGTGCACTGTGTATTTTTACCTGTTCAATCGATGAAGTGACACCTGAGGAAAGTGGTGTAGATGTAGGTATTGGTTGGCAAAACGAAAACTGGCGTGTAGATGTAGGTACAACTCCACTTGGCTTTTTAATTGAAGATATTGTATGGGGTGTAAATTACGCAGACAGTTTTGGCGATTTTGGATACAGCCTAGAACTTGAAAAACGCCCAGTTACAAGTTCGGTACTTTCTTATGCAGGTCTTAAAGATGTAAAAACAGGTGAAGTTTGGGGTGGTGTACGCTCTACAGGCCTAACGGCTAATGTATCACACGACTTAGGCGGAAAATGGGGTTTTTGGTCAAGCGCCGACTTTACCCTATATAAAGGCCAAAATGTAAAAGACAACCAACGCTATCGTATGATGGGCGGTACTTATTACCGTGTAATTAGCAATCAAGAGCGTGAATTTACCGCAGGCGCTAGCTTATTACATTGGGCATACAAGTATAATTTAAGTGAAGAAACATGGGGCCATGGTGGTTATTACAGTCCACAAAACTATGTAGGTTTATCTGTGCCACTCACTTATGATGCGCGTTGGGGCGATGATTTTGTTTATCGATTAAAAACCGGTGTTTCGTACTCGCAAACAAAAACTCAATCTATTGATTTCTTCCCTAATGATGGCGATTTGCAAATAGCTGCATATGATAGAGAGTCAATAACAGGTGTTGATCCTGTATTTGAAGGTGAAACAAGTTCTGGTGTTTCATATAATCTTGAAGGTAGTTTTGAGTATAGAATAACGCCGAATTGGTTCTTTGGTGGTTACTTAGCCATCGATCGTTCTGACTTTTACGAACCAAATTTTGGTCAGCTTTATATACGTTACTACTTTAATCCTGTGTACGGAACACTTGAGTTTCCAGGCACCCCTATTGTTCCTTATGCTGAGTTTTAACTTGGCATAAGGTGATACACCGCGAACACTTCCCCTAGCACTAAGGTATATGTATACTTGAGCGCAATTGTAACTAGGATAAGGGTGTGTCTCTTACCTTGTGGTGTTACTGCCATATAGCAAATCATTATCTTAGCTACAAATAATATACTGATGGTCGAGCATTTTAGTGATTACAAATTCTAAAATAGCTAAAGCAAAAAATTATAAGGCCATCATAACAATACTTAAAGTTAGGAAGTAAATATGAGTTCAGCTCCAGATAGTGGCTGGTTTGGCCACCCTAAAGGACTTTCAACATTGTTCTTCACTGAAATGTGGGAACGAATGAGTTATTACGGTATGCGAGCTATGCTCGTATTATTCATGACAGCAAGCTTACAAGAAGAAGGTTTAGCCTTTACTGTTGCCTCAGCTGCTGCAATTTATGGTTTATACACAGGTGCGGTATACTTTTTAGGTTTACCAGGTGGCTGGCTAGCAGATAGATTGTTTGGTGGTCAAAAAGCAGTATGGTATGGCGGTATAATCATTATGATTGGTCATATCATTTTGGCTATTCCACATGATTATTCTTTCTTCATTGGCTTGATATTTGTAGCGACAGGTACTGGTTTGCTAAAACCAAATATCAGCGCAATGGTAGGCCAACTATACAGTGATGCTGATGAGCGTCGTGATGGCGGTTACGCTATTTACTACATGGGTATTAACTTAGGTTCTTTAATTGGTTACTACGTTTGTGGTTACTTTATGGAAAACGTAGGTTGGCACTGGGCGTTTGGTGCAGCAGCTGTTGGTATGGCTATTGGTTTGGTGCAATATAAGCGCTCACTTAATAACTTACCAGAGCATAGCGCTTTACCAGCAAATCCATTAGGTCCTAAAGGCACTTCTCGCGCATGGGTTGGTATTGCTGCGTTTGTAATTGCAGCGGCTGCAGTTACTACGGCTGCAATGACCGGCGCAATTGTAATCAATCCAACAGTGGTTGCAGGGTACGTAGCTGTTGTATTTACTATTATCTTTTTTGTTTATTTTGGTGTTATTTACTTTACAGGTAAATTAACAGATGCCGAAAAACAAAGAATGTGGGCACTATTTTTAGTCTGTATTGCATCTGCATGTTTTTGGTCTGGCTTTGAACAAGCAGGTTCGTCATTAAACTTATTTGCTCGCGATTATACTGACCGCCTTATTGGTACTTTTGAAATCCCTACAACGTGGTTTCAATCATTAAACTCACTGTTTATTATTGCTTTATCGCCATTTTTTGCAGCGCTTTGGATTAACTTATCTAAAAGCTTAGTATCACCTAGCTATAGCGTTAAGTGTGCAATTGGTTTAATTATCATGGCATCAGGCTTTTTAGTTATGTTTATGGCGGCTCATTACGCAGCTGAAGGCTTAAAAGTAGCGCCTTACTGGCTTGTTACTACGTACTTTTTACATACAGTGGGTGAGCTTTGTTTAAGCCCTGTAGCATTAAGTGCTGTAAGTAAGTTATCGCCTAAACGTTACACCGGTCAAATGATGGGTGTATTTGTATTAACTTACTCGATTGGTAATATTATTGCGGGTTTACTTGCTGGTAATTTCGATCCGAACAATGTTGATGAAATCCCTAACTTATACTTACAAATTGCATTATTTAGCATTGGTGTTGGTGTTGTTTTAGTACTAATGACCTTTAAAGCTAAAGTATGGGAAAAACAAGGGTTAGAAGAGAAAGTCTCTTAATTGTTGTTTATTTTTAATATAACAACATAACCGATACATTCCTCCATAGCGTCTATGGGGGAATTTTTTTATTCAACTTTGCCCCACTCTCGTTAACTGATATTATGTCCTGATTGATTATTGAATAGACTCAGGGACAGCAGTATATGCATTCATTAACATTATTACGTGCCACTCTAATAGCATTTCTCCTTATTTTTTTATCTGCCTGTGGTGGGGCCGAAGATCAAATTACAGTAAATCCAAATGATCCTGTAGAGCCTGAGCCTAGTGGCTTAATTATTACCAATGCTAATGGCTTACAAACGTCATTAGATGAAGGTAACTTTACTATCAATGCCCCTGGGGAAATAGTGGCTAGCGATACTGAAATAACCTACGAAAAATTAGTCCTTGATGAGAATAATCAAGCAAAAAATATCATTTCAGATATACATACGCTTACCCCAGATACACTTCAACTTTCTAGCCCAATGACTGTCACTATAAAAATACCTGACGACTATGTATTAGGCGGCCAATTAACTATTGCGCGTTTGAGCGGCGATTCTTGGTCAAGTATTACTAATTCAACAGTATCGCAAGGCTTTGTTAGCGCACAAGTAGACCAACTAGGTAGCTATGCAATAGAAATGCAACGTACGGTGGCATTTTCTGATATTGGCCCTACATGTGATGCAAATGCAACAGAGCAATCTATACGATTTGTGCACGTTGCCGACATGCATGCTCGTTTTGGGTATCAGGAACAGTATTTTAGTCGTATCAAGGCTTATTATAAAAAAGCGCTAAGCGAATCTCCGCATACATTATTTACCGATGGTGGCGATGATTACGAAAAAGGGACCGTTGCAGAGCAAATATCACAAGGCTTAGCCTCTGATGAAACCGTAAAGCTAATGGCTTTTGATTTACGTGTTTTAGGGAATCATGACTATGCATGGGGTCCTGAAAAGCTACTTGAGTTTTCACAAGACGATAATGCTATTGTACTTGCCAGTAATACCCGATTTGAGGGAGAAAATGGTCAGAATTTTGGTGGTGTCGACTTTGCTAAGGTACAGGTTGGCTGCATAACATTCGGTGTTTTTGGGATGACGTCGGTACCATGGGATGAGCTTGACGAACCAATTGAAAGCGACCCTATTCCTGACTTTATAAAACAATTTAAAATGAGTTGGAAATGGCAACAAATCGCACAAAGTATTGTAAGCCAATACAGTGATGACGTTGATTACATGATTATGCTAAGCCACTTGGGCAAAGGAACTGATGTTGAGATAGCAACTAATGTACCGGGTATAGACTTAGTACTTGGTGGGCATACTCATGGTGGTGAGGACTTTATAGAGCTTGAGAATAACGCTTTAGTCATTCAACCAGATTTTTATGCACGCGGTGTCACCGATTTAAACTTGGTCTTTAATACTGCCAATAAAGCACTAAGTCGCTACAATTACCAACATGTAGATACACGAACATCTATAGAGCCTGACGAAGAAACCAAGCTAGCTATCGATGAAATAATGGGACGTTACGCACCCGATGCTGATACCGAAATTGCCATTTCAGAAAACTATCCGAGTGATTTTGAAGTTGCGGGTATTACTGCACTTGCAGCTAAACATTCAAGCTCAATTAATGCAGCACTGCTTAACCCTGAGCTTGTGCAAAAAAGATGGACGCCAGGTACAGTTACACAAGAAGATTTTCACAAAGCATTTTATGTTGAAAGACAGCCATCAAACACACCAGGCTTTAATTCACTGTATCAAGTAACTGTTACGGGCACTGATTTAAATACAATGATTGCCAGTCAGCCCGATTGGTTTGTACTCAAACCAGAAGATATTCAAGTAACAACAAATTACAATGTCGCTTTATTTAAGGGCGCAGCACTTAACCCTGATTTATTCTTTAGTAGTGTTACTTTTAATGATGTAAAACCAATTGCCGAAGCATGGTGGCTACTTGATCAATACGCACGCTTTAGAACAACTCAATGTCTTCACCTTGATACAGACACACAACTTAATGCTTGCCAAGATGTGGCTAATATAACAACTTGGAACTTTGACGATCCAACAAACCCACTAACTCCAGACTCTGGCCCCTCGGTTTTAAGCTACTTTGATCCAGAAAATGATGGTTGGGGCCCCGAAGATACTCGTTACGAGACAACCACTGATCTTGATATTGCCGATTTAACTGATGGTCCTTCTGGTGTAATGGCCTTTACTCGTCACTCTCCAACAGAAGGCTTATTAATTACGTTAAATACAGCTGCAAATGGAGACTTTAAAAATGACGGATTAGTGTCAGACTACACAATAGTTATGGATATAAACTGGCTATTAGAAACAAACGATATTTACCGCGCGATAATCCAAGCAGATACTGATAATTACGCCACAGATGACGCAGATATATTTGCAAGCCCTGACGGTGGGTACGGTGAAGCAACCAGCAGCAGTGGCTACTTTGGCGATACTGAGCCAGGTGATTGGCATCGTATTGCATTTGTATTTTATGCCGCACCAACAAATGGTGTATTTGAAATATACGTAGATGGTGAACTAGCAGGTGTTAAAGAAGAAGGCGAGATAAACCGTCGATGGGCACTTGATAAAACAGTACTGTTATTTACAGATAATAACTACGAAACCCGACCAGGTTATTTAAATGCATTACTCTATGCTGGCCGTGCGATGACCAGAGATGAAATTAAAAGTATGGGCGCTGCACAACAAAAATTAACCTTTGAACAACCAACGCGAGTGTTAAATCAAACGATTGAACGTCACTACAAAGCAGCTCCAGCAATAAAAACTAACTTATGGATAGAGCAGCGAAACAAGTTCTTTGGTAACGCCTCTCAAAGTGTAAACAATTAAATACAAGTAGGCTTTGCCTTATTCATTGTAAAAGGAGGTTTAACGCAGGTTAAACCTCCTTTTTATTAATTTAAAACAATAAGTTAAAACAGATGAGCCACTACTCAATTTTATAGCATATAACTTCATTTTACATAACTGTATTACAAACACGTAACTTTATAATAACCGTCCTATTAAATTTACACATACCACATTTACTAAATAGTGTTCCCCTCTTCCCCAAATCAAAAATCTGGTTGATTATCTACTGCAATATGACAACAACACATAATCGCAGTGCTTAATTGCGGGAGTAATAATAATGAGTGAAGTAAATAACTATTTAGGTTTAGTCGGTATTGAATTTACCGAATACGCAACACCTGATGCTGATTATATGGATAAAGTATTTACTGATTTTGGCTTCTCTAAGCTTAAAAAATTCAAAGGTAAAGACATTGTTTATTACAACCAAAACGATATTCATTTTTTACTGAATAACGAGCGTGAAGGTTTTTCTGCTGAATTTGCTAAAAGCCATGGCCCTGCTATTTGTTCAATGGGTTGGCGTGTTGAGAATGCGCAAAAAGCATTTGAAACTGCAGTAGAGCGTGGTGCAAAACCAGCCACTGATTCAACACATAAAAACATGCCTTACCCGGCAATTTATGGCATTGGCGACAGCCTAATTTACTTTATTGAAAATTTTGGCGACAAAGGCACTATTTACGAAAGTGATTTTGAAGATTTAGAAACGCAAAACGTTGTAGAAGATAAAGGCTTTATCCGAATCGATCATTTAACTAATAACGTTTATAAAGGCACCATGGAAAAATGGGCTAACTTTTATAAAGACGTATTTGGTTTTACAGAAGTGCGCTACTTTGATATTAAAGGTCAAAAAACAGCGCTTATTTCGTATGCACTTAAGTCCCCTTGTGGCACCTTCTCTATTCCAATAAATGAAGGTAAAGGAAACGATAACAACCAAATTGACGAATACCTTGGCGAATACAACGGCCCTGGTGTTCAGCATTTAGCGTTTTTAACAGATGATTTAGTAAGCTCTCTTGATAAGCTTGATAAATCAACAATCGCTACTTTGGATATTATCCCAGAGTACTACGATACTATTTTTGACCGAGTACCTTGGGTTGCTGAAGACAAAGAAAAAATTCGTCAGCACCAGATACTCGTAGATAGCCAAAGTGAAAATTGTTATTTATTGCAAATTTTCTCTAAAAACTTATTTGGTCCAATCTTTATAGAAATGATCCAACGCGTTGATGATGGTGGCTTTGGTGAAGGTAACTTCCAAGCATTATTTGAATCAATCGAACGCGACCAAGAGCGTCGCGGCGTTTTATAAAATATTTGAGTAAATTAAAAGCAGCGAACTTCGCTGCTTTTTGTCGTTTTAATATTTAAAAAGTATGGCGCCAAGTACAAGTATGATTAAATAAACTATACCTTGTCGCCATACAGTAAAATCCAAAGGAAATGTAATGAGCCTAATTAACGAAACCCACGATATTAATTTAACCAGCTGGGTAGAGTCAGCTAATGTTGATAATTGCGACTTCCCTATTCAAAACTTACCGTTTGCAGAGTTTCGCCGTAAAGGGTCTGATGAGGCCTTTCGTGGTGGTGTTGCAATTGGTGACCAAGTAATTGATTTAGCAAAACTGAGTAAATTAAATGTTTTAACAGGTGACGCTAAAACAGCCGCTGATGCAGCAAGTGAAGCAACTCTAAATACATTTATGGGTTTAGGGGGGCAGTATTGGTCAGCACTTCGTTTAGCGCTTTCAAAAGCACTACGAGCAGGCTCTGAGCACCAACAAGCGCTTAGCGATACGCTTGTAGCACAATCTGATATAGAGTTTTCGCTACCTTGTCGTATCGGTGATTACACCGACTTTTACACCTCTATTTACCATGCAACCGCCGTGGGCAGTTTATTTCGCCCTGATAACCCATTACTACCTAACTATAAATGGGTACCTATTGGTTATCATGGTCGTTCTTCATCTATTGACGTATCAGGTCAAACATTTCATCGCCCTAAAGGTCAAACTAAAGCGCCAGATGCAGAAGTACCGTCATTTGGTCCGTGTAAGCGCCTTGATTACGAGCTAGAAGTAGGTATTTACTTAGGTAAAGGTAATACACTGGGCGATGCTATTGCGATTGAAAATGCAGAAAACCACGTATTTGGCTTTTGTGTATTTAACGATTGGTCGGCACGCGATTTACAAGCATGGGAATACCAACCGCTTGGTCCATTTTTAGCTAAAAACTTTGCCTCAACTGTATCACCTTGGATTGTTACAACCGAAGCGTTAGCACCTTATAGAACAAGCTGGACGCGTGATGAAAACGATCCACAACCAATGGACTATCTAGAATCAAATGCTAACCGTGAACAAGGGGCTTTTGATATTCAAATGGATGTGAAGATTCAAACGCAAAAAATGCGCAGCGAAGGTCATAACCCTACACGCGTATCAACATCTAGCTTTAAGCACTCTTACTGGACTGTGGCACAAATGGTTACTCACCACACAGTAAATGGCTGTAACTTTATGCCTGGTGACATGTTAGGCTCGGGCACTCAGTCTGGTCCAACGCATGAAGAAGCGGGCTCTTTACTTGAGCTTTCTCGTGGCGGCAAAGAAAAAATCACGTTAAGCAATGGCGAACAACGTAGCTTTTTAGAAGATGGCGATAACGTTATTATGCGTGGCTGGTGTAAAAAAGAAGGCTATGTACGTATAGGTTTTGGCTCAGTAGAGAGCACAGTACTGCCTACAAAATAATACATTTCCATAAATTAAATATAAAAGGGTCGCTTGTTAAAAGCAGCCCTTTTTTATTAATTTTTGAACAGTTACAATTTTTTTCTAGCTTTTTTAACTCAAATTGCTATCTTAATTCGGTTAATAGCCAGTGTTTATATGCCATGTCAGTATTTATAAAGTCTTTTTATCATAAATTTTTCCCAGCTCGACAGCTACTTATTCGTCAAAATGGCGAAGTTAAGCATGTTGTTTTAGCCTCTTGGTTTCAACTTCTTGTAGCATTGCTTATTTTAGTCACTTTCACTTGGCTGAGTATTTCTAGCTTTCGTGTTTACACACAAACAAATAAAATTTCTGACATAGAACAAAGTCAAATAAACGAGCAAACACTTTGGCAACAAAAAGTCAGTGAACAGCAAGCTCTTCAAGCAACACAGTTAGAACAACTTGCAGTGCTTGAACAAAAGCAGGCACTACTGCAAAGCATGATAGAATCCCTTCCCGCTTCAATTAGCAAAGATGTCATTAAGCTTGATACAGAACTTGACGTACCAATCAATGAAAACAGCAATGAATTTCACGAACCATTAGTCGATGAAAACCTAAAAGATATACAGGCTCAGTTAATAACTCCAATCACATTCGCAGCAAGAATTGCTAATTTGGATAAACATTATGAGCAAAGCTTTAACTTTTTAGATAACCAAATTAGCGAACGTCACCAAGCTATTTTAGCTATGGTCAAAGGCGCAGGAATTGAGTCTGCGCTTGAGCAACACCTAATATTAAGCGCCCAAACAACCGCACAAGGTGGCCCACTTGATACATTTAACGAAACAAAAATTCCAAGCCACTTTTTAGCCATCGTTGATAAGTTATTAATATTAAATAATTTAGAAAACTTTTTAACTGAGCTACCAAACACCCTGCCTTTAGCTAAAGCTAAATACTATATTTCGAGTAATTTTGGCCTTAGAAAAGATCCTATGAATAGTAATCATGCTTTTCATAAAGGGATTGATTTAGCAGGTTGGCATAAAACCGAGATATTTGCCCCAGCAGACGCTGTAGTGCTTCGTGCCGGTCGTAATGGTGGTTATGGTAACTTTATTGAGCTTGAACATAAAAATGGCTTAGTAACTCGATTTGGACACTTAAATAAAATTAAAGTAAAGAAAGGTCAATCAATCACTAAACATGATGTAATCGGCCTAATGGGCAGTACCGGCAGAAGTACAGGTACTCATTTACACTACGAAGTATTACTTAATGATAAACAAGTCAATCCTCTAAAAATAACAAAGGCGCTTTCTCGTGTTTGGTAGAAAAAAACAAAAAACAGTTAGCTCTAATTTAAAAAGAGTGAATCACACGCCGTCTATTATTTCTGAAGACGTACGCCTTACAGGCACTTTAGTTAGCCAAGGTGAAGTACAGCTTGATGGCCGTATTGATGGCGATATAAAAGTGGAGCATTTAGTTATTGGCTCAACGGGTGTTGTTGAAGGTATTGTTGAAGCTAAAAGCGTTATTGTTAAAGGCAAAGTTATTGGGTCAATTAATGCTAGTGAAGTAAAGGTACAAAGTGGCGCTCATGTTCATGGCGATGTGTTTCACGATACATTGAGTATTGATGCAGGTGCAGTAATTGAAGGCAGTTTAAAGCAACGCTTTGAAAAAGAAGAGCCTGAACTAATTTCGAAAGAGCTTAAACCCGCAAAAGAAGTTAAAGCATTGTTGAAGGAAGATGGCAGCGACTTATCGTTTGTAAATAAACAAGCCGCTGATAAAAACTAAGTAGAATCAGCTTAACGTAAGCTACCTTTTTTCAGTAATATACATTGTAATATCTGCAGTGAAAACAAGCTCATTGCGGGTATTATACAGTTTAACCGGTACTACTAAGTCTTCTTTATCAATCCACTTATGCGGTAAATCAATTTCAGCGACTGCTCTTACATCTGTATCTACTTTAGCCAAATACCTAACTGTCATGCCTTTTGGGATCCAACGATGCGTTTTAACTGGCACTGTTGCATCAACCATTACACCTGCACACAATTCAGCTAAGTTACACTGCGCAATAGCATGAATAGTTCCAATATGATTATGAACGCTGCGACGATTTTTAACCAACGCACTACAATGCCCTTCTCGAAGGTCGAGCACGTAAGGTTTCATTGAACCAAAATATGGCGCTTTAAAGCAAACAGCTTTAGTAAAAAGCCAATTCCCAAAAGGTAGGCGCTTAAATTTATGCCATGTTTGTACAAGTGCAGATTTATTACTCATTATTATTTTCCATCAACAGTTACTTTTTTCAAATTAACACATCAGACCAGTTTTAAAAAGTGCATTTACACTGCCTTTTTAGCTTAATCCAATCAAAAAATAAAAATGACAACCTATGCAGGGGTCATAAGCCCTTTCTTTTTTACGAGTGCCCACCTAAAATACTCGGCAAAAGGAGACTCAATGCAAACACAGCCCGCTAAACCTAATATGACTTTGTTACTTATCCTAGCGTTACTCGTTATATTTTGCCCTATGGCAATCGATATTTACTTACCCGCTTTTCCTACTATTGCAGAACAATTTGCAGTTACAGAACAACAAGTTCAGCAAACCGTTGCTATTTTTATGCTAACAGTAGGTTTAGGCCAATTAATTGCGGGGCCTTTGGCCGATAGGTTTGGCCGAAAGCCAGTGGCTATAGTGGGTATAAGTTTATATGCAGGCTCAGCATTACTTGCCTATTACTCGCCTTCTTTTGAAGTATTGATGATTGCACGTGCCCTTCAAGGTTTTGGAGCCTGTGCCACATTTGTTGTCGCATTTGCGATAGTACGTGACAAATATGGCAGTGAACGAAGTGGACAAATGATCACTTACCTTAACGGAATTGTGTGCTTTATTCCGGCAATGGCACCTATTTTAGGAGCTTGGCTTACCGTACAATTTGGCTGGCGTATGAACTTTATGTTTTTAACCGCGTTTGCCATTGTAGGGCTTGTTGTTACGCTATTCTTTTTTAGAGAAACTCGTCCTGCTGATAGCCATTATCAGGGGCATATTTTAGATTTACGTCGCTTTACACCTATTATAAAAACACCGGTATTTTTGTTTAATAGCCTAATTTGCATGGTCTCAATGTCGGCAATATTAGTTTATGTGACGCTAGCTCCAGGCTGGCTTATTACGCATTTAGGCGGCACTGTAGCCGACTTTACTTTTTGGTTTACGTTAAATGCCGTAATAAGTATTGTCGCTAGTTTTATTTTACCAACGTACATTAAACGAAATAGCCAACGTGCTTTGCGTGTCGGTGTGAGTGTACTGGTTTTTTCAGGCGTTTTAATGCTAGCCCTTAGCAGTATAGAAACGGCATTTGCGCTTATGTTACCTATCTTAATTGCAGCATTAGGCTTTGCTCTAAGTTTAGGCTCAGCTGCAGGTATGGCTCTGTCGAGCTTTCCTAAACAAGCAGGCACAGCCTCGGCATTACTTGGTGCTATGCAAATGAGTGGCGCGAGTATACTCGTTGTTTTAACCCAATATTTAGGGTTAAGTACACCGTGGTTAATTGCTTTTCACTTATTATTGCTAGTTCCGCTTTGGCTTATTTTAATGAGCAAAAAAGCTCATACTTTACACCCAACTAAAAGCGCTCAATGATCAATCCTGATTTTTTAGTCTCGTTTTTATTAGCCAGCTTTTTAATGGCTGTAGCACCTGGGCCATCAAATGCATTTTTGATGGCACAAACATTTGCTAATGGTCGAAGCGCCGGTATGCAAAGTGCTTTTGGTTTTGCATTAGGTGGGGTTATTCATACTCTATTTGCTGTTGTAGGCCTAAGCGCAGTCCTAAAAGCTTCCCCAAGTGCCTATGCCGCAGTGCAATATGCAGGCGCAGCATACTTATGTTATTTGGGGTTTATGATGATTAAAGGCACGCTAAAGCAGCCAGAGCCTATATCTGAAGGCAAGCAAACCGATAAACCGCATATAAGTACCAGTAAAAAAAGTAATGTCATGTTTCAAGCCATGATGACTGAAGTGCTAAACCCTAAAGTGGCGCTGTTTTTTATTGCATTTATTCCGCAATTTGTAGATCCAACGCTTTCATCTGCTACTTTTCAACTCGCTTTTTTTGGCTTGCTTTACCCTATTTTTGCTTTTCCGATTGACTGCACGTATATTTATTTTGGCGACAAAATTGCACAGTTTTTTAGACGTAACCCAAACAGCCAACTTTGGATTGATAGGATCACCGGTATTGTTTTTATTGCCCTTGCTATCAATCTATTATTTTAACTAACCAAAATAGTGGTTAACTAATAAAAAGAATCAGCATGGAACAAAAAACACAATCTCTTCCCGCGCAAAAGAATATTGCATTAGTTGCACACGATGGTAAAAAAGCAGCATTAAAAGTATGGTGTGAAAAGCACAAAGACATATTAAGCAAACACACTTTATATGGCACCGGTACTACGGGGCATTTAATCCAAAAAACCACAGGGCTTGATGTAGTCCAACTTTTAAGTGGCCCAATGGGCGGCGATCAGCAACTTGGCGCTAAAATAGCGGAACATGAAATACATGTTTTGATATTTTTTTGGGACCCATTAGCTTCACAGCCTCATGATCCTGATGTTAAAGCGCTGCTTCGTTTAGCAGCTGTTTGGAATATTCCGGTGGCGTGTAATGAAGTAAGCGCCGATATGTTATTGAGCTCACCGCTTATGGATGTAGAGCTTGAACGTACATTGCCAGATTACGAAAAATACCTCGCAACCCGACAAATAGATCTTTAAACCTCAATTGTAATCTAGGTTATTTATAAAGCATGCTGGCCCATTTAGTCAGGCCAGCAGTTACACTACCAAAGTGGTCCCCGTTAACCATTTTTATATTACCTAAGTGCTCACTTAAAGCCGCTTTAATCAATGGTGACTGTGCACTACCGCCTGTTAAGTAAATAATGTCTGGCGTGGTCGCAGCGTCGCTGATTGCTTGTTTTGCTAAAGTAACTATTTGGCTAATACTACTCTCAACGGCAACAGCTAAATCGCTTACCGATACATTTTTATTCAGCCCACTATCTAAAAAGCTTAAATCACAATCAAACGCACTAGCTGATGAAAGTGCTATTTTAGCCGCTTCACCTTGTTGTACTAACTGATGACCTTGCTTGTTTTGCTGTAAATGTATTAAACGCTTATAAAGATCAGGTGCACTTACATCACGTAATTGTGCATTTAGCTCACGAGTATGACTTTCACTATAAAATTGGCTTTGTAAGTTTACATCGTTAATTTTACACGCTTGCCAAAATGCTTGATTTGGTAATGGTAAGCCCGACTTAAACGTACTGCCTAAACCCAGTAATGGCATTAAACCATGATAGCTCAATGCAATATCTAAATCGTTTCCGCCAACACGTTTACCACTGTGTGATAAAAAATCGCTATCGCGTTGACTACTTCCTCTAAAGCTCGGACCCATTTGTACAAACGAGCAGTCACTTGTACCACCACCAATATCAATAACGAGTACTTTTTGATCGTGTGTTAAATCACTCTCGTAATCGATACCCGCAGCAAGTGGCTCATATAAAAACTCTACGTCTTTAAAGCCTGCGCGTTTAGCTGCGCGTTCTAAAATACCTACCGCTTGTTGGTTTGATTGCTCGCCACCCACAGCCTGAAAGTTAACTGGGCGGCCAATCACTGTTTGTGTGAGGGTTTTACCTAGAGAGAGCTCAGCACGTTGCTTTATTTTTAGAATCATCGCTGTTGCGATATCTTCAAAAAAGTTGATTTGACCTTGTTTAAGGCCAGTTGCGCCAAAAAATGATTTAGGGGACTTAACAAAGTACCCTTCTTCAGGAAACTGTACGTACTCGCTAATTGCTTCACGGCCAATAAACAAGGTTTCATCTGAAGGTTGTAAATCAAGGTCTGATTTAATTCGAGGCAAGGTATTTAATAATGCTTGGCGCTGCGTTAAAAAATCACGCTCATGAGCTGTGCCATGTAAATGCTTAGCAACAAAGTCAACAACCAACGCGCTGTGATGAGTGTAAAGTGTAGATGGTAAGTAATGTTTTCCTTGCTCTAGCGGTACTAATTGAACATTACCCTCGCTCATTACACCCATAGCACAATTAGAACTACCGTAATCAAAACCTACAAACATACTTCACCACACATTACCAAAAAGGCCGCGCAATTTAGCACACTTTGTAAAAATTATAAATGCTATAAACTCTCTCTTACCCGTAAAAAACTAGCAAAACGCGGTAAACCATTTTTTGTTAAACCATGAAATCGATACGTGACAATACTTCCTATGGCTGGTGGGTTTTTACGTTCTTCATCACTAAACCCTGTACCAATAGAAAACACCTGCTCTTGTGCTGTTTTCACCCTTAATGCGCCTAACATACCTTGGTATTTACCCTTGCCTGGTAAGTGCGCAATCACAACTGCTTCCGCATCTAAATAAGGCTTTAATTTTAGTAAGGCATTGCTTCGCCCATCACTGTGTTTAGCGCTTGCTAAATGAAGCATTACGCCCTCGCCTCCCTGCTTAGTTATTTTTTTAAAGTAACCAGTGAGTTGCTCGTTATTAGTAAAACTGTATTGCGCCACAGCGCTAATGTGCGGCGAGTTTAGGCTAGTAATAAGCTCATTATAGTTTTTATAACGAGTGCTAAAAGGCAGATTTTCATCAGGCATATCAAATATTTTATAAGTAATAGTTTGCCAATCATGATTGTTAGGGATTTTAGTTCTGACTATGCCACTAAGCTCAGAAAAGTGCTGACGTTTGGTCCACAACTCACCATCAAGCCATACATTTGGCAATGGCGCTGTAAACCAAGTTGGTGCATTGATAATATTTCCTTTGCGAGTAACAAACTGCGTACCGGTCCATATGGCTCTTACACCATCATATTTCTCGCTGACTAAATACTTACTTACATCGTAATGTTTAGTTTCATCATATACTTTAGCTAATAAAACAGACGGCGGTGCTGCACTTATGCATTGCGTAAAAAGTACTACAGTAATAAAAAGTAGATGTTTGATAGTAAACATTAGCGCATCCAAGCAAGTCAAAGTTGGCTTAAACTATAGTTGAGATTGCACCCATTGCCAAAACTCATCTAAGTTGCTCATTTGATAGGTAGCTTGACTAAAGTCATGCCCTTGAGTATGACTATTGGCAATGGCTACAACACGCAATAAGGCGTTATTGGCAGCCGTAACGCCGGTAAATGTATCCTCAACAGCAATTGCATTGCCTGCCTGTATATTTATCTGCTTAAGTGCCAATAAATATGGGTCTCCTGCAGGTTTAGGATTAGTTACATCGTCTTTTGTCACAACTGCGTCAAACAGCTCATAAAATCCTAAACCTTTAAGTATTGGCATGGCTTCACTTTTAGCACTGCCTGTTACTAGCGCCATTTTTAAGCCACTCGCCTTTACAGCTTTCAACGTTTGCTCTGTAAATGGCATCAGGGGCGGTAAATGTGTTATTACAAATTCGCCAAACAAACGGTATTTTTCATCCGCTAAAAACTGTGCGCTTACTGATAAGTTATGCTCTTGCTTAATCTCTATTGCAGCTTCTAAAGTGGGTCGTCCTGAAAAGCGCTGACAAAAATCATTTTCTAAATAACTAACACCATAAGGCTTAAGTAGTTTACTCCAACATACAAAGTGCATGCTTTCTGAATCAACTAATGTGCCATCCATATCAAATAATACTGCCTGTAATGTCATCCTCACTCCTTATACCAATCTGCTTATATATGGGGTCTATTTAACGTTAAGAAAATTACGCTAGAACTAGGCAAAAATTTTTGTATCTAGTTGTTCTAAATAAAAAATTTTTAACGACGTTATAGTGCAATTTAACTCGTTAAATTGATCAAAGATTTATGCAGGTTGGTATTATTTAACCTAAGCTAAATTTTGACAATAAAAAAGGCGCCTAAGCGCCTTTATTAATACTATTACTGAGTCAAACCTGCTGGTGGCTCACCCGTTGCTTCTTCACCTGTTTCAACATCAACAAGCTCATAACCACGTGTTTTACGCATAACTTTAAGTACTGGTTTTTCAAATGCTGTTTTTAAACGATCTGAGTCATCTTTCAACTCATCAAGTGTTGTACCAAAAGGGGCTGCGCCTGTTTCTGACCAGTTAGTCACTTTACCGTTCAGGTTATATTCTACTTCGTGTATTTGATATTGTGCTGCTTCGTCTTTCGTTGCTTCACAAAAAATTACACGGTAATTCCAAAATCCAGCCATTTTCTTATCTCTTTAAATTAATTAACGCTACTTTACCAGCTTTATAAAAACATAAAAGCCTGCACAAGGCAGGCTTTCAAAATTAATACAATTTAGGTTAACGTTTAGAAAAAGTTAACTTTAAATTCAGCACCAACATAGCGTTCTTCATTAACAATACCCGTATTGTTATTAAAGTCTACTGCACCAATAACTTGTTGCTCATCAAATAAGTTACGAACAAATGCGGCTACTTCGTATTCGTAATCGCCTTCAGACCATGTGTAACCTGTACGCAAACCTGTTTCAATAAGCTCTTTACCTTCAAACTCTACTGATTCGTAAAGGAACATATTGATTTTACTACGGTAAGAAATATCACCGCTAGCAAAGAAGTTACCATCGGCAAGTTCTTTAGTGTAGCGAAGCGTAAAGTTAGAGATCCACTCAGGTGCATGCGGTAAGCTATTGCCGTCAAGCACAGCAAGTCCTGAACCATTAATTGGGTCAGTTACAGTACACTGTGCACAAACAGCCACAGCTAAGTTTTTATCTTTAATTTCAGTTTTGTTATAACTTAAATTAAATGTCGCATTAAACTCATCGCTTAATACCCACTGCGTATCTAACTCAAAACCATAGCCAGTCGTTTTATCAGCATTAACTAAACGGTTAAAGTTAGCACCACCACCTACAGCAGTAAGTTGCTGGTCATCCATTGTGTAGTAAAATACCGTAGCGTTAACACGGCCTTGGCCGTCTAGCACGTCTGATTTAATACCTGTTTCGTACGATGTTACCGTTTCTGACTCAGCTGTAGTTACCTCATCACCAAACAAAATACGGCCTTGTAAACTCGGAGCGCGGAAGCTATTTGCTACACGACCATACCAGTTAACATCATCGTTTACTTTATAATTTGCAGATAAGTCCCAGCTAACATGGTCGTCACTAACATCACGCTCTACTAGTAATGCACCACCGCCAATTGGGCTAAGTGTACGGTCTGCTACAAAATCTTTATCATCGTCAGAATAGCGAAGGCCGGCTGTTACTTTTAAATCATCTGAAAAAGTATAATCTACAGAACCAAATACAGCCCAAGCAGTTGTATCTTGTTGTTGACGTACAAAACCATTTAAAACACCAGCATCGGGGGTTGAGAATGTATCGTAGCTGTAGTTTTCAATAGTTAGCTCTTCATCGAAGTAAAAAACACCTACTTGATAATTTAAATCGCCATCAAAGTTACTAGATAAGCGTAGTTCTTGCGTCAACTGGTCGTGATCTGGAATGCCATCAGCACTTTCTGAAGAGAAAGGGATAAAACCAGGCCCCATATCATCTGTGTATGAAGCGCCGTAACCACCATCGATGTCAGCACGCGAATATATTTCAGCACTTTCCCATGCAGAAATTGAAGTGATTGTGTGGTTTTTAAGTTCCCACTCAAGCTTTAAGCTTGCACCTTCAGATTCTACTTGTTGAGTAGAGCGAGATGCCGCATCTTGATAAACAACATCACTTTCATAGTTGTCTACTAGCTCATTAGTACCTGCTTTAATTACGTTTGCACGAAAAGCAATTGGCGAGCCATCTAAGTCACGTGTGTGATAGTTTAATAAAGCAGTAAAATCATCGCCTTCATATAAAAACTGAACGCGTGCCGCTTTTTCAGTGTAACCACCTTGCTCGTCTTTAGCTTCAAAGCCTGGAGCTTGGTTATCAATGTAATCGTCTTTGTCTTGCCATAATAATGAAACACGAGCAGATAAACGGTCAGTTAAAGCACCACCTACAGCACCACTTGTGTCTACAGCGCCACGGCTACCGTATGAAACAGAGCCATAACCATCAAATTCTTGGCTTGGTTTAACAGAGTCAAACTTAACAAGTCCAGCTGGCGTATTACGCCCAAATAAAGTTCCCTGTGGTCCACGTAATACTTCTACGCGTTCAACATCAAATACTGGGAAGCCTTTTAAAATTGCATTTTCTTGAACTACTTCATCAACAACAAGCGATACGGGTTGCGATGCATTCAAATCGAAATCGGTATTACCTAAACCACGAACGTAAAAGCGTGGGAATGAACGACCAAATGAAGATTCAATAGATAAACTTGGAATTTTCGCATTTAAAAAACGAATGTCCATACCAGCTGAGCTATACGCATCAAGGTTATCACCTTGAAGTGCAGAGACAGCTACAGGTACTTCTTGAGCGTTTTCTACACGTTTACGAGCTGTTACTTGAATAACTTCTAGTTGATTACTTTTTTTAGCTGTTTTTTCTTCAGCAGCTAAAGAAGAAAATGAAGTACCTGCTACTGCAGAGAACAACGTTGCATTGATTAGGGTAGCTAACGTAGATCTTTTCATTGCTTTCATGTTGGGTTTAACCTTTTTTGTGCACTCTTGTTCAACGGTTTTTTGTGTTGCGCAATGTATTCATTGCGGGCTCGTTCAATTTTTCGCGACTTGCGTCATGCGCGCGGACCTTATTACCGAGAGTACAAAAACGATGTTATAAGGCTGAACGAACGATGAAGATTATACCATTGTGTGACAATTTTACTGCATAAATACAGACATAATCAGAAACTTTTTTGCAACATTTAACTACAAAACCACGTGTTTTTACCACTATTTAGATGCAAAACCCCAGCAATGCGGACATATGTCCTTTATTGAATTTAATAAAATGGAGTAGGGAGAAGGAATTGTTTTACATGTTAACCTAAAATAGAAACACCTACTTTTTTATAAAAAGTCGCCCGCGAGCGACTTCCAATAGTGACTGTATTTGGATTATGGGCGCTTAATTGCAATTTCACCGTCGATATGAATATCACGCTGCGGGAAAGCAATAACAACATCATGCTCTTCAAATACAGCGTAAATACTAAATCGAATATCACTGCGCACTTTTCTAAGCATGGTTTCTGACTCGGCGCACACCCAAAAAACAGCATTAAATACCAGTGAGCTATCTGCAAAGTCATCAAACAACACCGACGACTTTGGATTAGCCAAAATAGCCTCATGCTCATCAAGTACTTGCTGAATTAACTTTTTAACCAGCAGCACATCTGAACCATAGGCAACACCAACGCTTACCGACGAGCGTGCATTCCCATCTATTAGCGTCCAATTAGTTACTGTGTTTTCTAAAAGCTGAGAGTTAGGTATAAGCATATGAACGCCATCGTTACGGCGAATACGTGTAGAGCGTGTATTAATCGTCTCTACCACGCCTTTTGCATTGCCCACTTCTAAAAAATCGCCAATACGTATTGGTCTCTCCCACATTAATATCCAGCCACTAATGAAGTTATTAATTATATTTTGCGCACCAAAGCCTACGCCAATAGCTATGGCACCTGACACAAAAGCAAATGCAGTCAGCGGTATGCTTAATACCTCTAAAGATGTAAAAATTAAAATTGCGATACTTAAAATAAAGTAGATACGCGTAAATAAATGCACGGCATCTTGGCTTAACTTTTTTGCCAATAATGTTTTTGTTATTAGCTTGCCAATACGCGTAACAAGAAACCAAATAGCGAATAGTATTAAAGGCACTTGAATAATTTTTGCTACGGTAATGTGTACATCGCTGTAACTAAATACAACAAAGGCAAGAATTTGGTTTATGTGTTCTAAGGTCATTTATTTTCCAAAACAAGCAAAGGAGCGCTTTAAATTTAAATCACTGTAAAGTAAAAGCGGTTCAGTGTTGGGTAAGTTTAGCAGTCATAATATAACTAAAACGCCAAGTTAATAAGTTCAAAATGCTTTTTATGAACAATTTATTAACTCTTTATTGCACCGAGTGCTATATAAATAGTGTACAAGCATTGGAGATCACTATGTCACAACTAACTTTAAATCAAAGGCTGGCAACTTTGCAGCCGCAGGTAGATTTAAAATTGTTTGAGAGCAGCCTAGATTATCGAAATAAAATTTTGTGCCTTCTTGCAGAGCAAGAGCAAACACTGGCATCTATTAACAAAGAGTTTGGCCAACAACAACCAAGCAGTTTTGGCTCTGAGAGAAAATTTGTACTTGGATATAACTAGGCAATTATGAATCTAAGACCTATATAAGTAGCTCAAGTGTTTACTTTTAGAGCTACTTTTACCTCCCTTAAAGCTAAATATTAGCTAATTTGCGTTAAAATCCCCCTTAATACCGATAAACTTTATTGTATAAACCCCAAAATTTGATAAGTTAACTAGGTTTTTCGACTCGCAAAGCCTATTCCGGCTAATCTTTCTATGGAGTTATTATGCGTAAAACCCTGATCGCCACTACTATTGCTAGTGCTTTAATATTATCTGCCTGTTCATCTAACGATACACAAAACATGGCAAAAGAAGGCGCAGCACAAGTGCAAGACATGAACGCAAACAATGTTTTATTTAAGCCTAGCCCATTGCAATATATGGCACCAGAATTTGATAAGTTTGGTACAAAAGATTACGAAGCTGCATTTGATGCAGGTATCGCTCAGCACACAGCACAAGTACAAGCTATTGCTAACAACCCTGCTCCTGCTACATTTGAAAACACATTAGTTAAAATGGAGTTGTCAGGTGAGCTATTAAATCGCGTATCAGCTGCTTTTTATAACTTATCTGGTTTAATTTCAGATGCTGAATACCAGCGTATTGATGAAAAAATGGCGCCTGTATTATCTGCTCACTCAGATGATATTTACTTAAACGGTGAATTATTTAAGCGCGTACAAACAATTTACGACAATCAAGATAAATTAAACGCAGAAGACAAACGCCTAGTTGATTTTTACTACAAGCAGTTTGTAAAAGCAGGTGCTAAATTAAACGACGCTGAAAAAGCTAAAATGCGTGAAATTAACTCAGAGCTAGCTCAGCTGTCTACTGCGTTTTCACAAAACATTTTAAAATCGTTTAAAGAAGACGTTATTGTAGTTACAGATAAAAGTAAATTAGCGGGTCTTTCTGAAGGTGAAATTGCAGGCCTTGCAGCTTCGGCTAAAAAGGCGGGCAAAGACGGCTACATGATCACTTTGGTAAATACAACGCAACAACCAATTTTATCAAGCCTTGAAAACCGTGACCTACGTGAGCGTATTTTTAAAGCCTCTGCAAATCGTGCAGCAAAAACTAACGGCCCTATCATTATTAAAGAAACCAACCTACGCGCTCAAAAAGCAGAGCTTTTAGGCTACAAAGATTGGGCTTCTTATGTAATGACGTCGCGTATGGCACAAACAACTGAAAACGTTTACGGCATCCTTGATGACCTAGCACCAAAAGCAGTTGAAAAAGCTAAAATTGAAGCTGCAGCAATTCAAAAAGTGATTAACGATTCAGGCGAGAGCTTTGAGCTTAAACCGTGGGATTGGACTTTTTATGCTGAAAAAGTACGTGCAGAAAAGTACAACTTAGATCCAGCATTAGTTAAACCATACTTTGAAATGCAATCGGTTATTCACGACGGTCTATTCTTCGCGATGAACAAACTTTACGGTATTACGTTTAAAGAACGTAAAGACCTACCTGTTTATCATGAAGATGTAACAGCGTACGAAGTATTTAACGCTGATGGCAGTGCTATTGGTTTATTTTACTTAGACCCATACGCACGTGAAGGTAAACGTGGCGGTGCATGGATGAGTGCATACGTAAGTCAAAGCGGCTTAAAAGGTACTAAACCGGTTATTTACAACGCGTTAAATATTCCAAAGCCAGCTGCAGGCGAGCCTACATTATTAACATTTGACGAAGTGTCTACAATGTTCCATGAATTTGGTCATGCTGCTCACGGTTTATTCTCAGATGTTAAATACCCAAGTCTAGCGGGTACTGCAACGGCGCGTGACTTTGTTGAATTTCCGTCGCAAGCAAACGAAGACTGGATGATTGAACCAACAGTACTTGCTAACTACGCTAAGCACTACAAAACAGGTGAGCCAATTCCACAAGCTTTACTTGATAAAGTACTTGAATCGCAAAAATTCAACCAAGGTTACGGCACTACTGAATATTTAGCCGCTGCACTACTTGATATGGAATGGCATTCATTTGGCTCTGATAAAAAGATTACTGACGTTCAAAAATTTGAGCAAGACGCGTTAGAAAAACACGGCATTGCTTATTACCCTGTACCACCGCGTTATAAATCAAACTTCTTTAGCCACACATTTGCTGGTGGTTATTCAGCAGGTTACTACGCATACCTTTGGACTGAAGTGTTTGCAGCAGATGCCTTTGCACATATGGAAAATAACGGCGGCTTAACACGTAAAAATGGTGATAAGTTCCGTAAAGAAATCCTATCAAAAGGTAACAGCCGCGACTTAATGCAAAGCTACATTGAGTTTAGAGGTCAAAAACCAACAACCGACGCATTACTTAAGCGCCGTGGTTTGGTTGAATAATTAATAACTTAGTTGAGTAATTAGTAACGTAGTTCATTAATTTTAGACTTTATAAAAGCCCGCTTGCGGGCTTTTATTGTTTATACATCAATTTATAACAGATAAACTGCTGCCATTAATTATTTAAAGACGACAGCTATGCGGTACTTATTTGCAGTAACTTTACTTTGGGCATTTTCATTTAGTTTAATTGGCGTGTATTTAGCCGGCCAAGTTGATGCATGGTTTAGTGTGTTAATTCGCATAGCACTAGCCACTCTGGTATTTTTACCATTTTTAAAACTTAAAACAACGCCTAAACCTTTAGCCTTAAAGCTTATGCTGATTGGCGCTGTACAGCTTGGTATTATGTACAGCTTTTATTACCACTCATTTTTATTTTTAACCGTACCCGAAGTACTGCTATTTACAGTAATGACCCCTATTTACATCACTTTATTAAACGATGCATTGAATAAACAGTTTAACCCACGCTTTTTTATAGTCGCGCTTATTGCCGTAATCGGTGCAATTACCATTCGTTTCGAAAACCTAAATAACAACTTCATAATCGGATTATTGCTTGTTCAAGGTGCTAATATCAGTTTTGCTGTAGGTCAAGTGACCTATAAACGCTTAATGATGAACAATCAGCTTGATGATAAAACCGTATTTGGATGGTTTTTTATAGGCGCACTTATTATTGCCACAATTTGTTATGCATTATTTGGTAATTCAAACAAATTACCAAGCACTTCTACTCAGTGGGGAATACTGATTTATTTAGGAGTTGTTGCATCGGGCCTTGGTTACTTTATGTGGAATAAAGGCGCAACACTCGTCAACGTTGGAGCTTTAGCCGTAATGAATAACTTACTAATCCCAGCTGGTATTATAGTTAATGTCCTTATATGGAATAGAGACGCTGACATTGTTAGGCTAAGTATTGGAGCAGCTATAATGTTAGGTGCATTAATAGTGAATCAAATTATTAATAAAAAAGTAAATTAATAAAAAGTAAATTAATAAACTTGTAGCTAAATTGTCATTAATAATCATTAAGGTAGTACAAATTTTACTTTTTAAGGATAAATAATGAAGCGTATTACCTTACTTACAAGCTGTATATTGTTAGCCACACTTGCAGGCTGCGATGACGATGCAGAAATAGTAGAAAAAGAAGTGGTTGTTACCAACACCGAAGTTGAAGTTGTTGAAGTACCTACGCCTGTTATTGTAGAAGTACCAAATGGTAACGCGCCAGATATTCAACTAGGCACTCGTCCATATTATTTAGTCAATGATATGAGCGACAGCGCTTTAAAAACACAATTAGAGTCATGCAGTGAAGGTCCTTTTTACCGCACTGACTTTTCAATTGGTCATCGCGGTGCATCAATGCAGTATCCTGAGCACACTAAAGAAGCATACATTGCAGCAGCTAGAATGGGCGCAGGTATTGTTGAATGCGATGTTACTTTTACAAACGATAAAGAACTTGTATGCCGCCACTCTCAATGTGACTTACACACCACAACCAATATTTTGGCCATTCCTGAACTTGCAGCTAAATGCAGTGTGCCATTTACACCAGCCGACCCTGCTAATGGTATTGCCGCTTCAGCTAAATGCTGTACCAGCGATATAAGCTTAGCGGAGTTTTTAACCCTTGAAGGTAAAATGGATGGTGCAAACACAAATGCAACTACCGTTGCCGATTACATGGATGGTACTCCCAATTGGCGCACTGACTTATATGCGACCCAAGGGACATTAATGACTCATAAGCAAAGTATTGCATTGTTTTATGAGATGGGCGTAAAAATGACACCAGAGCTTAAATCACCGCAAGTAAGTATGCCATTTAATGGAATGACCCAAGAGCAATACGCGCAAAAAATGCTAGACGAATACACACAAATGGGTGTGCCAGCCTCAAAAGTTTATCCGCAATCGTTTAATCTTAATGACGTAAAATACTGGATTAACACCAATCCTGATTTTGCAGATAAAAGCGTATACTTAGATGGTCGCGACAATGAAGCAGGATTTGATCCAAACAACCCGCAAACATGGCAACCGAGTATGGATGAGCTTGTTGCCGATGGCGTTAAAATTTTAGCACCTCCAATTTGGATGATGCTAACAATAGACAGCGAAAGTAATATTGTGCCATCGCAATACGCAATTGACGCTAAAGCGGCAGGATTAGAGCTTATTGCATGGAGTCTTGAACGCTCAGGACCACTTAATGAAGGCGGTGGCTATTATTATCAATCAATCGCTGATGTGATAGATAACGATGGCGACATGATGACGGTCGTTGATGTACTCGCTAAAGACGTGGGGGTAATGGCTATATTTTCAGATTGGCCGGCCACAGTAAGTTATTACGCTAGTTGTAATAAAATGCCTGCAAGTATTTAAAAACTGACTACAAAAGTCGTTTATTTTATCGCGCTCAGTTACCATATCAGTTATATATTTTTGTTTAACTGAGCGCTTTTATGATAATTCAACTACATAATGCAGACTTGCCAACACCTACAGGTTTAATGCGAACCACTGTTTACCGCCCCCAAGTGCAAGGGCAATTTCCTGCTGTTATTTTTTATTCTGAGATTTTTCAGCAAACTGCACCTATTGCACGCAGCGCAGCTATTTTAGCAAGCCATGGCTTTGTGGTATTAGTACCGGAAGTGTTTCACGAGTTAAATCCTATAGGTACTGTGCTTGCTTACGATGATGCAGGTAAAGATAAAGGCAATGCCGATAAGTGGGCAAAGCCACTTGAACATCATGATAGTGACACGCAAGCCATGATCGATTTTATAAAACAACAAAGCTATTGCACAGGTACAGTAGGCGCAATGGGCGTATGTATTGGTGGGCATTTAGCTTATAGAGCAGCACTAAACCCTGAAGTTAATGCGGCATTTTGTTTATACGCGACTGATATACACAGCAATACATTACCAGCACAAGCTGGCAATAACTCATTTGAGCGCATGGCTGACATACAAGGCGAAATTCACTTTATATGGGGCAAACAAGACCCGCACGTACCGCAAAAAGGTCGTACTAAAATTTATCAGCAATGTGTAGCTACGGGGATAAATTACCAATGGCAAGAAGTTAATGCCCAACATGCTTTTATGCGCGATGAAGGCGAGCGATACGATGCAGCCCTTGCCATTAATATGTACCAACAAGCGGTCGCGCTATTTAGCCGGACTTTATAAAAGCATTATATTATTAAGTGCTTTTCAGCATACCCAAGGCGGTATGCTGTTTTACAAAATAAGCTTTTAAGTAATCAATAAACAATCGTAATTTTTTAGAACCCGCAGCCCCTGGGGGAAATACCCCGTAAAGCTCAATGTCTTTACTTTTATAATCATCTAATATTATTTCAAGCAGCCCAGCTTGTACTTTAGGCCACGCATCGTAAAGCGGAATACGCCCAATACCATGCCCGGCTTCAACAAACGCCGTACGTGCAGCTGCATTATTAGTGCTTAAACCGCCTTGCATTGTAACATCGTATTTTTTGCCATCTTTTGAAAGCGTTAACGTTTTACTTCCTAGCTGATAAACCACCCATTGATGCTCTGCTAATTCTAAAGGCGTTTTAGGTTTGCCAAAATGGGTAAAGTAATCCGGCGCGCCACAAATACAGGTGCTCATTGTAGTCAGCTTAGTTGCTTGCAAATTAGAGTCGCTCAGTGCAACCCCACGGATCGCAAAATCAAATCCATTTTTAATAATATCAACCACATCATCTGTAAGTTGTAAGTCTATTTGAATTTTAGGGTATTGGCGCTTAAAGGTATTTATTGCAGGTACAATTAGCTGCATACCCACATTTACGGGGCAACTAATTTTAAGTAACCCTTGCGGCTCACTTTTTATATTTTCTATTTGTTGATTAGCGGCATTAGCTTGTTCGGTAATTATTCTACAGCGCTCATAGTAAGCAATACCCGCCTCAGTAAGCGCCATGGTGCGCGTTGAGCGATTTAGTAAAGTTACTTCAAGCTGAGTTTCTAACTTTTTTAAATGATAGCTTGCTACGGCTCGCGTAAGTCCTAGCTGTTTAGCCGCGGCAGTTAAACTGCCCTGCTCTACTATTTGGGCAAATACCACCATGCTTTTTAACTGCTCAAATGACACCTTCATACGTGCTCCGTAACGTATTTTAAATTCAACCTTTTCATTGTATCAATTGTTGAACCAATAAAGTTAAATTTATCATCGTTGTTTAAACCGCTGTTAGTGCATATAGTAATTGGTAAGCAAGATTTACTAATTTAAATCATCAGAAGGAATATATTCAATGTCTAAAAAAATACTTATGGTTCTTACATCTCACGCAGAACTTGGTAACACTGGCGAAAAAACAGGTTTTTGGGTAGAAGAATTTGCAGCCCCTTATTATGCATTTGTTGATGCAGGTGTTGAAGTAACATTAGCGTCTCCAGCTGGCGGTCAACCACCGATTGACCCAACAAGCACACTTTCTGATTTTCAAACAGACGCAACTAAACGTTACGACGCCGATAGCGCAGCACAAACACTTATGGCAAATACTAAAGTGTTGAGCGAAGTAAAATCTGGCGATTTTGACGCGGTATTTTATCCAGGCGGTCACGGTCCATTATGGGACTTAGTTGATAACACCGATTCAATTTCACTTATCGAAAGCTTTGTAAAAGAGCAAAAACCTGTTGCAGCGGTATGTCATGCAAGTGCAGCGTTTTTGAATGTTAAAGATGCCGAAGGCAATGCGCTAGTAGCCGGTAAAAAAGTAACTGGCTTTACTAACTCTGAAGAAGCTGCAGTACAACTTACCGATATCGTGCCATTTTTAGTGGAAGACGAGCTAATTAAAAAAGGTGGTGACTATCAAAAAACTGACGACTGGGGTGTATTAGCACTAGTAGATGGTTTAGTTATTACCGGTCAAAACCCAGCAAGCTCTGAACTAGCAGCTAAAAAACTATTAACCAAGTTAGGTTAATAGTGATTAATTAGTAAGAAAGCACAGCGTTTTTGCGCTGTGCTTTTTTAATTGCTTTTCATTAGTAAATACAATTCCTATACTGGCAACTCTTAAAGTCAATTAGGGCGATTATATGGCAACCAAGCCAACCACACAGTCATTACTAACCAGCACACGTTTTGCAATTTTTAGTGTTGTTACTATTTGCTTTGTACTACAAGTGATCAATAGCCTACCTGGTATAAACCTAAATGGTTTAGGTATATATCCACGCAGTATTCAAGGGTTAATTGGTATATTATGTGCGCCATTTTTACATGGTAGCTGGTGGCACTTTGCTAGTAATATGATCCCATTTGTGGTGTTAAGTTGGCTAATTTGTCAGTACAGCGTAAAACGTTTTTATAACGTATTTATTTTTACCGCTCTAGTTGGTGGACTGTTAGTTTGGGCATTTGGGCGCAGTAACATACATGTTGGTTTAAGCGGTGTTATATATGGTTTATGGGGCTTTATTCTATGCTACGGCTTAGTCAGACGCTCATTAAAATCAATTATAATTGCTGTTGTAGTGGCTATACTTTATAGCGGTTTTATATGGGGTGTTTTACCCCAGCGCTATCATGTATCGTTTGAAAGCCATTTATTTGGAGCTTTAAGCGGGTTCTTTTTAGGTTATAGATTAGCAAAAGCCGATAAATTAAAAGGTCGGTAAATTAAATGCTTAGCATTGCCTTTAATTAATTTTTAATGGCCACATTTATTATATATGTATTTTATCTAACAGAGGTTATTTATGAGTGATAAAAACGAATACACGCCACCAAAAGTATGGACGTGGGAAAGTGAAAGTGGCGGTAAGTTTGCCAGCATTAACCGCCCAATTGCAGGCGCGACTCATGACAAAACTCTACCTATTGGTGAGCACGCATTTCAGCTTTATTCTCTTGCGACACCTAATGGCCAAAAAGCTACAATCATGTTTGAAGAGCTTTTACAGCTTGGTTGCACCGATGCAGACTATGACGCATATTTAATAAACATAGGTGATGGCGATCAGTTTGGATCTGACTTTGTTGATATTAATCCAAACTCAAAAATCCCAGCGCTAATGGATCATTCAACCACGCCGCCTACTCGCATCTTTGAATCTGGTTCTATTTTACAGTATTTGGCTGAGAAATTTGATGTACTCATACCTAAAGATTTAAAAGCTAAAACTGAGTGTCGTAACTGGCTATTTTGGCAAATGGGCTCAGCGCCTTACTTAGGTGGCGGATTTGGTCATTTTTATAGCTACGCACCAAGTAAAATGCAATACCCTATTGACCGTTTTACCATGGAAACCAAACGCCAGCTTGACGTGTTAAATCGCCATTTAAGCGAAAATGAATACATGGCAGGTGATGAATACTCAATTGCCGATATTGCAATTTGGCCGTGGTACGGATCGTTAGTGCTTGGAGCTTTATATGATGCAGCAGAGTTTTTAGATGTTGCCTCATACACCCATGTTGTACGCTGGGCTACGCAAATATCAGAGCGCCCCGCAGTAAAGCGTGGTCGTCGCGTAAATCGCACATGGGGCCCTGAAGAAGAGCAAATGGCAGAGCGCCATAACGATAGCGATTTCGAAGGTTAAATCTATAGAACAGCAAGTAAAGTCGTTAACACTTTAACCTGCTTGATAATTTTAAGGCTCAAAATAAATATTTATTTTGGGCCTTTTTACTTTTTAAACTTTTTTTATTTCACTCATAGACTATATTTATTTAGTTGTGTAAAAGTTCGTTAAGCTCTTTGTATTACCAGTGATGTAATTTTCTAAATGGTTTACTTAATTTCCTAGGTGTTGTTTTTGAAAAAGGTATTAATTAGTGCCATATAATAATTTAAGTACTGATGAGCGAAAAGAAGCGCTCAAAATTTTATACTCGAATGCGGTTGCCGGAATTGCCGTTTCTGTATTAGTAAGCGTTGCTTTAGTATTTGCTTTTGATATAAGTAACGAGAATATCAACCACGATAAAATAGTATGGTTTGGCATAATAATGAGTGTGCTTACTTTGCGCACTATTGATGTAGGGCTTTTTTTGAAAACTCAAAAGTCCAATAAACCTTATAATACAAACTCTTACCTAATCCGTTTTGCTGTTGGTTGCGTACTAACAGCGATGTCTTGGTGTGGTTATGCTATTTGGTTTCATAGCACATCATCTACTATAGAAGTTACCACTACCATAGCTATTTTATCAGCGCTTGCTGGTGGCTCTGCCAACATACTATCTGGTAGCCGTTTTACTGCTATTTTATATAGCTTTACTTTATTAGCTCCCTACTCTTTTCTGTTAATGCTTTCAAGCGATCATTACCAGCACATATTAGGGCTATTAGGCTTAACTTTTGCATTTATTATGATTGCTTCATCATACAAATCAGCCACATTTACACATAGCGCAATTCAGCTCAAAAACCAAAATAGAGAACTGCTTAATGAAATGGAAAACAAGGTTGAGCAACGTACTGAAGAGATCTATCGCTTGTCCAATACCGACCCACTCACTAATTTATTAAACCGGACCGCATTTTTAAAAAATGCAAACAAACAAATCACAGATAATCCTAAAGATCCCTTTGCTTTATTATTTGTAGATTTAGATGGGTTTAAACAAATAAACGATTCGCTAGGCCATAAAGTAGGCGATAAAGTATTAAAAGAAATAGCCCTGAGAATTAGCAATGTATGCAACCAGCAGCTTTATAAATGCCGCTGGGGCGGGGATGAGTTTTTAATTTTAGCAACGTATCAAACCCAAGCTGAGCTTTTCGAGTTTGCTAATAAAGTACTTCAGAGTATTGGCGCCGAACGTAAAACATATAAATATCAAAAATGGGTATCTGCCACAATTGGAATTGCTATGTATCCTGAGCACGGAAACGATTTAAATACCTTAATTCGCTCAGCTGATACCGCAATGTATCACCAAAAACGCATGGCTAAAGGTAATATAAATATTTATAGCGATTCTCTCAAGTTAAAACAAGAAAGGGAATATCTTTTAAGCCAACGTTTAGCTAGTGCCGTAGAAGAAAATGGTTTGAGGCTAGTGTTTCAGCCTATTGTTGATAGTAAAACAAACAAGGTTACCTCGTTTGAATCACTTTTACGCTGGCAACTAGACGGTGAAAATATTTTTCCTGATGAGTTTATTACTATTGCTGAGCAATACGGTTTAATTACCGAACTGGGCCTTTGGGTAATCGATCAAGCCTGTATTCAAGCTAAAAAGTTTAGCCATTTACAACCCCAAATTGCTATAAGCGTGAACGTATCGGTTATTCAACTACAAGATCCTGATTTTGTAACTAAGGTATTAAAAATAGTAAATACCCATCAAATAGAACCTAAAAATCTACATATAGAAATTACTGAGTCAGTATTTGCCGAGGATAAACTCACATTTTTAACAGCCGTTAAAGCGCTACAAAAGCAAGGTTTTTGTATTTCAATTGATGATTTTGGTACTGGTTACTCATCACTCTCAAGCATGCTTGATATTGGTGTAGATATAGTAAAAATAGATAGAAGCTTTATTCAAAATATGGATAAAAGAGGATTAAGTATTATTCATGCAATTGTACAAATGGCCTCATCTTTAGACTTTATGGTTGTTGCCGAAGGCGTCGAAACCATTGAGCAAGCAAACACACTCACTAATATTGGTGTATCTCATCTTCAGGGTTATTACTTCTCAAGGCCAATGGAAGTAGATTTTGTAGACGCTTATCTGCATGGGCAAAACAAGCTGTGTAGTTAACAATATCCCTTACAAAAGCAGCAGAGTTTCAATTTATAAGCTCGCGTGCTGGCTTTCAAATTAACTAAACATAATCTTACAATTACTTACACCCAGTACATAGTAATTAGCGTAGGCTAAATATAATCCAACTTACATAAGTATATTACGTTTAAATTTACGCTAATTAGCACAACAGCCAGCACTGAACATAACAAGTTATGCGCTACGTTATTTTAATAAGTGAATAATAAAAACGTGATTAAATAACTAAATATAAAAAAGGAATTTGCATGATAAAATCACTTTGCTATTCACTCATCACTTTACTTACCCCCATGAGCGTTATAGCTCAAACAATGACAATAAAAACAACTGATGAATTAGTATCCACCAATTCAGAAATTTTATTTGCGTATAATAAAGAATCAAAGCAATTAGAAACCATTAATTTACTCACATCACTTAATAGCGAACTTGCTTTACCAAAAAATGCCATCGGGTTTGATGTGGCTACACTTGCTAATGTAGCCGATAAACAAGCGCTCATATTAACGAGTGATGGCGTATACAAAGCACAAACAGGTGAACCAACACTACTGTTTAATTATGAATCGGTTCTAAACCAATTAAAAATAGATAAACTTGAAAAAATAGACTTTGTCTTCGATGCCAACAACGACGGTCTAAGCGATATTTTCATCCCTGGGTTAGCAAGCAGTACTTTATACATTCAAAATAAAGATGGCAGCTTTAAGCCTAACAAATTTAAACAACCCCCTTTGTACGAAGGTAGTTTTTCAAGAAAAGGGCTTTCGCTAGAAGTTAATATTAACAATAAACCGGTCGTTATTGATTTTAACCACGACGGCGTAAACGATTTGGTTTTTTCAAATGACTTTGGAGCCGATGTTTTGCTTGGTACTTCAGAAGGCTTTGTTCAAAAGCTTACCTCAATTGATTTTAACATCGAGTTAGGCGAGCTAAGTAATGGAGAGACTCGCAAAATAAAGCAAATTATTGATATTAATAACGACGGATTTCTAGATTTTACAACTAGACAGTTTAAGCCAACGCAAGGTATGGATTCGTTAGATATAAAAATAGCACATACTTTGTACCTAGGAAGTGCTAAAGGCTTTAGTAATACGCCCATTACCTTATTTGAAACACAAGGCCCTAGTGAGTTATTGCTCAAAACTGATTTTAATAATGATGGCTTAATTGATTTACAAAAAATGGATTTAGATATTGGCTTAGGTACTATTGCGTCTATGGCATTGGGCGGTGGCAGTACTGATGTAGATGTAGAAATGAACATTTATAAGCAGCAACCCGACGGCTCATTTGCCAATAAATCGAGTATCGAACTTGATTTAGAAATGGAAGTAGGAATGAACGGCGATGATTCCGAGCCAGCCCTATATTTAGGTGATATTAACGGCGACAGCTATATTGACGCAGTATACAAATACAGTAAAAAAACGCTGTATATTTATTACGGAGAGCAAGACTCACTGCTAAATGATAAACGTAAAAAATTAAAACTAACGCTGCCTAAAAATAATAAAGATATTCTTCTGGTAGACATAAACCAAGACGGTAAAAAAGATTTTGTATTTAAATTTACCGAAGAAGATGGCACCAGCAAAATAGAAACACGCTTAAATTAAGCCAATAAAAAAGCCCAACAGAGTTAACCGTTGGGCTTTGGACTTAAGACTTTCGAGTAACAGTCAGCTTTACTCTAAGTTATAACACCTAAGCAGTTACATTTAGCAGTGAATCGCCTTCACTTAAACCAAACTTCTCTTGCACTGATGCAAGAATCGATTCTTTATCTTCATCAGACAACTGGCTTGAATACTCAGTTAATAGCTCATCTAAGTAGCTGACTACTTCGTCTGTATCTACTGATTCTAATGAGTTCTGTGGCGGCGGTGGCGGTCTTTGGCCTTCCACTCGTCCTGCATCACCAATGCTTTTAGCATCAAACTCAAGTTCGCTCATTAAATCAGCAAGCTCTTTTGTTGGTTCAATACCTTGCTCTTTAAACGCAGCTTGAATACTTTGCGCGTTTTCTTCGGTTAAGTTTTCAGCGTCAAACTCTGCAAGCGTTTCTTTAACAAAATCGCTTTGCTCTGTTGTTAGTTTTGCAGCCTGACTACTTTGTTGCGGCATAAAATTCGCAGAACTACTGTTAATACTATTAATCATTTTAGTATCCTTTCAGCGTTCACGACGAGGTGGTTTATGATCGCTAAGTTCTTGTTCACTAATTTCGCCATTACCATCGGCATCTATAGAATCAAAAATTGTTTGTGCATCGCCGTGTGGCGGTTTTTTAGCACTGAACTCTTCAAAGCTAATTACGCCATCACCATCAGTATCAATAGTTGAAAAGTCAGGTTTTTCAGGAGGATTGTCACCGCCTCGAGCAGCTACATTAGCTGAAAAAGCAATAGATAATATTGCCACAGTGGCAAGAGTTGAAAAATGCTTCATAGTAATAACCTCGTATTTAAGAATTAAACTAAGCTTACGCTTTAAAAACGCAAACAATGTGCAAATAATGAGGAAGTAATAAATTATTTTAATAAAAAATAGTAATCTAAATACTTATTTAAAAAGTTCTGGTTGATTGCTTTGCAATCAATATATAAGCTAATAAAATAATACGATTAATTACTCTCAGGCAGTAGTGTTACTGCCCTTAATTCTCAAAGCTGATATACTGCTTGAGCCAATTAAACAAACAAATACAGAGCACTTTCATAAATAATGATTAATAACCAACCCTACTTAGCAGGCAATCTGTGAAAATACCTAAACGCCTACAACCCCTTGTTGATGATGGCCTTATTGACGAAGTTATAAGCCGACTAATGAGCGGTAAAGAAGCCGATGTATTTATTGTCCGCTGTGGTGAGCACATTCGCTGTGCGAAAGTGTATAAAGACGCGGTTAAACGTAGCTTTAAAAAAGCGGCACAATACCAAGAAGGCCGAAAAGTACGTGGTGGACGCCAAGCGCGTGCTATGGGTAAACGTTCTAGCTATGGCCGTCAATTAGAAGAAGAGATTTGGCAAAATGCCGAAGTTGATGCGTTATCTCGTTTAGCTGGCGTGGGTGTACGTGTTCCTGATACTTACTTTTGTATTGATGGCGTGCTGCTTATGGAGCTTGTGTCGGACGAGAATGGTAACGTAGCCCCTCAACTTGGACATGTCGTTTTTAGTGAAGAGCAAGCTATTGAGCAACATAAACTCATGATGCATTACATTAAGCTTATGCTTTGCGCAGGTATAATACACGGCGATTTATCTGAATTTAATGTACTTGTAGATAATAACGGCCCTGTAATTATAGATTTACCGCAAGCAGTTAACGCTTCAGCAAATAACAGTGCACAAGCTATGTTTGCACGCGATGTAAATAACATACGCCGCTACTATGGTGAATTTGCGCCAAGCATACTAAAAACTCAATACGCTAAAGAAATGTGGGCATTATTTGAAGAGGCCAATTTAACGCCTAATTCAACGCTTACAGGTGAATTTGAAGACAGTGACGAACTTGCCGATGTAGATTCTATTCTTGATGAAATTCAAGCTGCCGAATACGAAGAGTTTGACCGCTTAGAGCGAATTAAAAATGCTGACGATGATGAATAGCTCATCGTCATAGCTTACTAATACCTCTTACTGCGGGTGCACAAATCGGTAGCCAACCCCATAAACAGACTGAATAACACTTTCAGTTTGTGTCACTTCATCTAGTTTTTTACGCAACTTTTTAATATGGCTATCAATAGTACGATGGCTCACAATACGCTGATCGGCGTACATAGTGTCCATTAAACTATCGCGCGAATAAATACGATTTGGGTTGTTAAACAAAGGTTTAAATAGCTGAAATTCAAAGTTCGTAAGCTCTATGCTGTTTGATTTGTATTTTACGCTGTAGGTACTCTCGTCAAGCTTCATTGTTGACTCTGTAACATCACTTGCGCTACTTAATCGCCTCAAAATAGCTTTAACTCGCGCCACCAGCTCAGCATAACTAAACGGCTTACAAATATAATCATCTGCACCTAACTCAAGTCCAAGCAGCCTATCTATTTCTTCTACTTTTGCCGATACCATAATAATAGGCACATTTGAAAAGCGCCTGATTGCTTTACATAGTTCTATACCACTTTGACCAGGTAGCATTATGTCGAGCAAAATTACGCTCGGCCTGTTAATTTCAAGCCAAGGTAATACTTCATTTCCGTGATGTATTTGATGAGTAACAAAATGATGGCTACTTAAAAAGTCACTCATTAAGTTAGCCAGCTTTACCTCATCTTCCACAATCAGTATTTGTTCGCTCATAGAGTTCTCTGTTATTAGTAATCCAAACTTAGATAAAAATACCATATCAAACAAAGTTCAAGTTACGTATTTTTTATCTGAATCAACTAAAGCTAAATAGTTGGTAGCCTAATAATAATAGCAAGACCGCCTAGAGTGGCTTTTTCAGCAGCTATTTCACCATTATGGCCTTTAACTATATGTTGGCAAATAGATAAGCCCAAGCCCGAACCGCCCTCTTGGCGATTACGAGAGCTATCTACTCGATATAAATACTCAAACAAATGCGATAAATGCGACTGCTCTACACCTACGCCATTATCTTCAATTATAAGCTCTAAGTAGGTTTGCCCTTTAATGCTTATATTATTAGCCGTTAATGAAATAGTGGTGCATTGTGCATAGTGTACCGCGTTCATTAAAATATTATCGAGCAGCTGCAAAAGTCGGGTTTTATCTGCTTGTACAGTTATGTGTTTAGCGCTATTGAGTAAGTAAATTTTTATATTGTGCTGCTCAAGTATAACCTGATATTTTTGCTCAATAGTATTTAATAATAAAGCCATATCAGTAGGTTGCATAGTGTAATGCATACCCCCTAACTCTGCGCTATTGAGCATATGTAAGTCGTCTATTAAGCGTTTTAAATGCAAAGCTTCATCGTTAGCTGAGCTTATATTTTTTGTATTCGGTTCACGTATGCCAAGTAGCATAGCTTCAAGTTCACCGAGTAAAATGCTCATTGGCGTCCTAAGCTCATGAGAAATATTAGCTAGCCAGCGTTTGCGCACTTGCTCGTCTTTAGCGAGTGTAAATGCAAGGATATTAAAATCTTCGCTTAATTGGCCTAATTCGTCTTTTCGCTCAAGCGTAAGTTTGGTCTCGTAATTACCTTGCGTTAAGCGATGCATACCATTAGCAATTTGCTTTACTGGACTAACTAAGTGACGAGACAATAAAAAGGTAACTAGCAATGTAAGCAATACAGCGTCTAAAGCAATAAACCATAAGTAGTTAGTTTGCTGCTGTAAAAAATCAAGCTCATAACCATCAACCAAGCTATCTCTTTTAGATACAGCTAAGTAACCCACTATTTTATCGCCCACTGTAATTGGGGTTGTTATATATTTTAAATCGCTGAGGTATCTACCCACTACTCGCTGCTTATTTTCATCAAGCAAAGCGTAGTGAGCAATATTTTCAGGTGGTAGGCGGCGCTCTCCCCCTAAACGAATATGATCGGGTGGCGGCCGTCGCATCATTCGCCCACGCGGACCAGGACCTTCTTGTGCCCTAGGCAAAAACAGGCTATTTTCTAATTGAGATTCAATAAGTACTCTAAAATTTTCACCATCACCAACAACACGCTTCCACGACGGTGTTTTCTCGTATTGTTTAGATAGTTGCACAACAAGTGGTTCAAGTGCTTTGATCTCTTTTGCATTAACAAAATCAATTACGCCTTGACCAATACTCCATTGTATAATTACCACTAGCCCAGCAATAACACTAAAGGTAAAACTAAATAGTATTAAAAAAAGTTTATTATGAATTTTCATTAGTGTGTGTTTTCAACCTTGCTAGGAAAGCTTTCAAATCGGTATGTTATAAACTCTTTGGTTTGATCGTTAACATACAGCGTAGCCACTATTTTTTTGCCTTGGGCGGTCCAATACATATGACCATGATTATTTAAAGTAACCGATACGGTATTTATACCACTTTTAAATAAGTTAGCAGGTAAATGCAATGCATATCCGTAAATTCGCTGTATTTTAACCCCATTTATATATAAATGAGCATGACCTTGTAAAAAGCCCGTGTCATCGTTTGTAGTAACGCTCATCATTTGCTGCATGTTCATTGCGCCCTCAGGGGGTACAGATAAATCATAGCGCTGAGTATCTAAAATTAAGTTATAACCCGACATACTATCTTTTAATAACTTAAGGCTTAATGCCGGGATTGGCGTATCACTTGGCACTGCTATAGGCATATGGCTATGATCCATCATTTCCTGCTGCGCAAAGAGCTTAAAGCTCAATAGCACAGCAGTAGTTAGGATCAATGCGTATTTAAAATAACGCATAGTTACTCCTTACATTCCCGGTGGTGGACCCATTGTTTCGCCCGTATCACAGCGACCAATTGAATTATCGGCTAATTGACCTTTAAAACGAGGCCCTATTTGATAAGGAAAAGAAGGCTGTAATTTACCATCACTGTCTAACGTTAGTGTTATATGGTAGTGATAACCCTTGCCATCGTTAGTATCGTGGCCGTTATGCTCATCTAATTGAGCACCGGTTACTGTTTTTTGTGCGTAGTAGAAATCTTCAAAGTAATAACCATCGTCGGCATTTAATGTATTACCAGAGAGCGTCGTTACTTCTGCGCCAATAGCAGGACCTGCATCACTTGTTTGTGTGCCTTGGCTAACATCGTATTGATCGACTAAAGTACAGCTTCGCTCACCTTCAGTACCACAACCACCTTCACTTTCTGACGCGCCATAATCACGCATTTCCCAGCCGCTTAATGCAAGTTGACCGTTACTTTCATAAGGACCATAAAGCGGATAGCCATCAGCTGCAAACCCATAAATAGGTGAATGCGCATCGCCATCATCTTCAAGTAAATCAGCTAAGCAACTAGTATAAAAATGGTGATGATATTCACCGTTAGCAGCATGTCCGCCACACACATCTACATCGTATTGCTCAGCAATGGGCGCTAATGTATACCAAATATTATTACCGTAACTCATGCCATCGCCCCAGTTAAATATACTGGTGCCATTAACCATTAAGCCCACTGTACCTAAACCTGTTTCACAGGTTTCAGTGTCCGATAAGTCGGTAGGTGTTATGGGAAAATACGCCTCAACAGTTTGTTCTGTCGGGCAGCCTGGTCCTGGAGGCCAATAGCCTGCGCCGCCTGTGTCATCACAGTTTTCAGTGCTGCTGTTATAGCCAATATCTTCACCAAACGAAATGGTTTGCCCTACTGCTGCTGAGGTTACACCGTTATAAAAATCGGTAGCTGCACGCGGGCGGTTATTTAACGCGTCTACTTGGTCTTGTGTAAGCGTTACGTCATATTTAGGAATGTCAGTTGTTTGCACATACATGTATTCAACGTCAGCATCTTCCTCAGAAACAGTAACAACCTCAACTGATTGAACATCTTCAACCACTGCGCCATTGTTTTGTATATAAGTGGAGGTTGTATCGTTGTTAATTAACCAGCTGGTAAGTTTTGCACTATTATCAACTGCACCAGTATCTGAGTCTGATGAAGCAATAACATTAACTATAACGGTATCTACAACGACATCGTTTGTGCCGTCATCTGCACTGATTTCAAATACAAGTGCTTCATCGGTTAAAACTTCAGGTGCAACAAACTCAGTAGACGTTGCAGTACTTGAAGATAAGCTAACGGTAGTGCCTGATGTTTGTGACCAGCTAACGGATACTTCGCCATCATCTTCAACTGTTGAAATTAAATAAACGGTATCGCCCGCATTAACAGTTTGGTCAATACCGGCGTCAACCGTTGAAGCACTATTACTGACTGCCTCGCCGTCTGTTGTAGTACTTGTAGAATCGCTGTTACATGCGCTTAAAGCGATACAAAGCGCACTTAACGCAAATAACTTAGTTACATTAGAGGCTTTTGTTTTAAAAAGTGTTTTCAATGCTTGAACCTTTACTTTAACGTTTAATAAAACAAAGTTAACAAGTAAAAGTGCAAACATTGTGCACAAACTAAGGAAGAATAAACATAAAACTAGATTTGTGGTCGTTTAAGTATAAATTTGTCTTTAGTGGTTGCATAGTAATCTCCACCCATTCTACCTACCGCATCTAAAAGTGTTGGGTCAATATAACCGTCAACAAACACTTCATCGTCAACACAAATACCCACTATGTCTAACAACATCATTTGTCCGCCGCCAGGCTCGCTTGAAATAGTAATAACTTCACGTAGCTTACACTCATAGCGTACTTTTGAATCAGCAACACTCGGCACTGCGACCATTTGGCTATCAATTTTAGTTATATTTGCAGCATCAAACTCACTAACATCACTAGGATAATTAGCACAGCTTTGATTCATTTTTTCAACCTGCTCATGACTCACAATGTTAATCACACATTCTTTAGTCGCTAATAAGTTAATTAATGTATCTTTGCTTAGTTTATCGCGTGGATTTACTTGCGTCACACTCAATACTGGTGGGTTACAACTCGCTACTGTAAAAAATGAGTAAGGAGCAATATTAGCCACACCGTCGCTACTTAATGTACTTATCCATGCGATAGGCCGAGGGCTGATCCCGCCAACTAAATACGAATAAACATTAAGCTCTTTATTTACAGTTAAATCTAAAAACATACTTTTCCTTTTAATACATTAAAACTAAATCTTAATTCAAGTTAGTTACGTATAGGTTTGGCTGACTCAGTTAAATAACAAGCTAATTTTTATCTCTATTTAAAGCAATAAACAAATTATATGAAAATAAACATCGTGTGGTTTAAACGTGATTTGCGTCTTAGCGATCATCAACCATTAAAAAATGCATTCAGTAATGGCTTACCTACCCTATTACTTTATAACTTTGAGCCATTATTGCTCGAAGATGCACACTACAATGAGCGGCACTGGCGCTTTGTGTATCAATCAATAGTTGAGTTAAATAATCAGCTAGCGCGTTTTAACGCCTGTGTTTATATCTTTAATTTAAATATGAACGATTTACTTGAATCGTTAAAGGCACAGTTTGAAATAGTTAGTATTTTTAGCCATCAAGAAATAGGCTTAAACAACACCTTTGAGCGCGATAAAGCAATAAAAGCATGGTGCCAGCATAACCATATTAATTGGCAAGAGTCGCAAACAGGCGCGGTTATTCGCGGCAAAAAAAATCGTAATAATTGGAACGAACGCTGGCAGCAAACAATGCAAGCACCTATTGCAGTTCCTAATTGGAAGAGTATAAAAACAATTACCCTCAATAACTACCAAACACCTGAGCTACCAAGCGCTTACATGCAAGATCACGACAGCTTTCAACAAGGTGGCCCGCTGCATGCGCGAACTGTAATGCAGAGCTTTTTTGCCGAGCGCGGTAAAGGTTATCAAAAAGGAATATCGAGCCCAAGTTTAAGCCAAACACATTGCTCCCGACTTTCGCCGTACTTAGCGTGGGGGAATATTAGCCTTAGGCAAGTGTATCAAATGGCCATTGATGAATATCATTCAAAACACCCTGATAAAAGAGGCTGGAAACGCCCACTAGCAGCGTTTGTATCGCGCTTGCATTGGCACTGCCATTTTATGCAAAAGTTTGAGAGCGAGTGCTCTATGGAATTTTTAGCCCTTAATCCAGGCTACCATGTATTTCCGTATCGCGATGATGAACATGTGAAAAACGATATTGAACGCTGGGCACAGGGTCAAACAGGTATTCCCATTATTGACGCTTGCATGCGCTGCTTAAAAGCCACCGGTTACATAAACTTTAGAATGCGCGCCATGCTTGTAAGCTTTGTAACGCATCATTTAAATATAAGCTGGCAGCAAGCAAGCTTTCCTCTCGCTAATTACTTTTTAGATTTTGAGCCTGGCATTCACTACCCGCAAATTCAAATGCAAGCCTCGGTAACAGGCATAAACACCATTAGGCACTACAACCCAATTAAACAATCAGAAGATCAAGACCCAACAGGTTCATTTATTAAAAAGTGGTGCCCCGAGCTTGAAAAACTCCCTATTGAATATTTACATCAGCCTTGGGAGCAAACTCCAATGGAAGCACTCTTTAACGACTTTAAGTTAGGGGAGGATTATCCCGAACCCATGCTTGATTTAACAGCGGCCTCAAAAGAAGCACGCGAGCGCTTATGGCAATACCGTGAGCGAGCCGATGTTAAACGCGCCATAGGGAGGATTCTTAAAAAGCACGTTGGGGGTACTCAAAAAGTTACTCGAACAAAAAGTAAAACGGATACTAAAAGTAACAGTAAGGCTGAGTAAGCATGGCGCACAAAAAACTAAACTTACCTCAAAAAATATGCCCTATTTGTAATAAACCTTTTACGTGGCGTAAAAAATGGCAGCGCGACTGGGATAACGTTATTTTCTGTTCAGAGCGCTGCAGGCGTAATAAATAAGAGTAACAATTAACTGGCGTCTATTTTGCAACATCATCAGTAATTAGTGCTTTTAAGGCTTTATATAAGTTTATTTTGTAAATAACGCTTAGCTAACCTGAAAAGCTTACACTCAAGCAAGGAGAAGATGATGACTATTAAAAAAACGGCTAGTTCAACATGGTCTGGCGATATTAAAACAGGCAAAGGTAGCATATCAACTCAAAGTGGCGCGCTTAACAAACAACCTTATGGTTTTAATACCCGCTTTGAAGATGAAGCAGGCTCAAACCCTGAAGAATTAGTAGGTGCAGCGCACAGTGCATGTTTTAGTATGGCGCTTTCGCTTGCATTAGGTGATGCAGGCTTTACCGCAGATAAAATTGATACTAAAGCCACTGTAAACCTTGATGAAGTAGATGACGGTTTTTCAGTAACGCATATTGCTCTTGAGGTAAAAGCGCGTATTGATGATATTCAAAACGAGCAGTTTCAAGCCTTATGTGAGCAAACCAAAAAGAGCTGCCCTATTTCCAAGCTCTTAAATACCGAAATATCACTAGATGCGACACTTCAATCAGCATTTTAAATATTTAGACTTAACTGTTTAGACAGTTCCTTACTAAAAAAGCCAAGTAAGTAATTACTTGGCTTGCTTATTATAAAGAAGTATTTTTAGGTTTATTCCTACTCAAAGTACTCACTACAAGCCCTATTCCCATCCCAATTGCTGGCCATACTACCCATATATAACTAGGCGAAGTTAGTAAATTTATAACGCTTAGCAAAGTTAAAATAAGTAGATATGTTTTAATTTTTTTGCCTAATGTAATTGTGCTGCTCATTTTTATTCTCCAAATAATGTATGCCACTATTATTGTTTTAATAAGCATCGTGCACAGCTGCTAAATGTCATTAAATGGCATGACATTAGTCATTACTCCCTACCTAAAAATATAGTTATTTATCATGCTTCAATGCATAAAACCCAATACTTTAATCTGTTTGTGTTAGGCTCTAATCTCAACTAACCTTAAACAAATAAACATTAAAGGATGAGCTAAATGAGCGAAAAATCAAAAGATTTCGAAAAAGTGACATGTAACAACTGTGCTGACGCTAACGATCTCGAATTTGATTTTTCTATGGCTTTTCAACCGATTATAAACTGTAAAACTAATCTTATTTATGGCTATGAGGCACTAGTTAGGGGTTTAACTGGCGAGTCTGCTTATTCAATTATTTCAAAAGTAAATGCAGACAACCGCTATGCGTTTGATCAGCTTTGTCGTATTAAAGCCATTCAATTAGCCGCAAAGCTGGGCATAACATCAATGCTAAGCATTAACTTTTTACCTAATGCTATTTATAAACCTGAGCGATGTATACGCACCACACTAGAAGCTGCAAAAAAGTATAACTTCCCAATTCAAAATATTATGTTTGAATTTACTGAAGTAGAAAAAATAGAAGACACCGCACACATAAAGCGCGTTGTTGATTACTATCAATCTCTTGGGTTTAAAACCGCGACTGACGACTTTGGCGCAGGTTATTCAGGATTAAATCTACTGGCTGACTTTCAAACCGATATTATTAAGCTTGATATGGCCCTCATACGCGATATAAACAACGATAAAAAGCGTCAATTAATAGTGACTCATTGCTTAAATATGTTTCGCGATTTAAACATAACCCCATTGGCTGAAGGGATTGAAACCGTAGAAGAGTATATATGGCTTAAAAACGCAGGTGTTGAGCTTATGCAGGGGTATTTATTTGCCAAACCAAGCTTTGAAAACTTGCCTGAGGTAAATTTTAAGGACATAGGTGCTGATTAGTACTCAACACCTATTATTAAACCTTATTGAATCTAAGTACGCTTAAGCTACATATTACCCAGCTCTATCATCATCGCTGTGTACATGCGCAAATTTAGCTCTAGTTGCTCAATGGTCATAAATTCATGCTCTGAGTGACCCGTGTAGCGTTTACCTGGCATTGAAGGACCAAACGACACTGCGTTATCAAACAGCTTTGCATTAGTGCCACCACCAATTGATACAAAGTCAGCTTTTTCGTCGCCCGTAAAATGCTTGAAAATATCAAGCAGCTTTTGCGCATGCGGTGCGCCATCAAGTAGCATCGGTGTGCCAATAATTGTTTCTATGTTAGCAAGCGTTACGTTATTAGCAGCCTGCCAATTAGCAAGTGCAACATCAATTTGCTTTTGTAGTACAGCTTCGTCTTTACCCATGGGGCGACGTGCATTTACAGCAAGTGTTAGTGCATTACCATCGCGCTCAATAACAGTTGGTGCCACTGTCATCGGGCCCATAAAGTCGTGCTTGTAAGCTATTTCGCCAAACTGTTTACCATGAATATCTAAACCAATTAACTGATTTACAAAGTCGATTAGCTCGCCGTCACTGTTATTTTCAAGCTCTACGCCTTTAAATAACTCAGCTAAATAGGCAATCGCATTTATACCCGACTCTGGCTCTGATGAATGCGCCGACATACCTTTAACGCTTATTGCTAAACCATTACTTTTTTCACTAAAGTTAAACTCAACTTTATTTAATGTTTTGGCTTTTGCTTTTAATGCATTAATAAGTGCAGCGTCTGCATTGTGAAGTACTAAGCTGGCGTCTTCTGGAATTTGGCTTCTAAACGCACCGCCAGTTACATCCTTTACATACACACCCGTTTGTGGTGATGTTGCTTTAAAGGTAGGAGCAATTAAGCTCCAGCCTTTCTCGGCAACCACTACAGGGTATGATGCATCAATCGTTACTGCATATTTTGGTTGTTCATACGTTTTCATAAATTGAGTAAGCGGGCCCCAATCAGACTCCTCAGCCAGATAAATCATTAACTCAATACGATTATTAAGCGTTATGCCTTTATCTTTAATTGCTTTCATGGCGTAAAGCGCGGTTGCTATTGCGCCTTTATCGTCCTCTGTACCACGACCAACTAATTTACCAGGCTCAGACGTATCAATAATAAACGGGCTTTGTTTCCATTTGCTAGCATTTGCAGGTTGCACATCGCCATGCGTTACTACCGTTACTTTTTCGCTTTGCTCGCCCATACCAATTAATACGGTGTACCCTAAATCTTGGTAGTCAAAACCAAGCTCTGCGGCTTTCATTTTTAACAGGGCTTTAAAGCCAATAAAATCTTGGTTTTGTGGCGTTTTTATATTCGCTTTATTAACCGTAGGAAAGGCAACTAAATTGGTAAGAGTGTGTATTTGAGCATTTTGGTAGGTATCTACTGCGTAATCGGCAACGCTATCAATATTTTTATTTAACTGCGCATGAGCACCAAACGCAAATAAAGCAATACTGGCTAAAGCTAACTTTTTCAAAACAATTCCCATTTAATTAATAACTAAGAGTGGGGAATTATAACGCTATGAGTTACTTACTTATAGCTCTTTACGCCAAACGCGCAGATTACTTAAGGTAAATATTTATATAGCAGCTTTTATGAGGATGACTGTATAATGCGCGACTTAAAATTAACAGGGCATTTAATTGTGAATCGTCGTAAAAAAATCGTCACTAAATTTCAAAAGAAAGATAAACGCACTAACGCTAAACTACACAAAAGCAACAAACCTGGTTATGTGTCAAAAGCTGAGCGCGAAAAGCTAGCTGAGCAAGAAGGTAATGAGCCACAGGTAATTCAAGAGTAACTTTACGTTACCTGTTGCTTTGATATTTTAAAATGGCAAAAGTACCGACCACTTATATAAACGACTACTGCTGTGGCAACTATAAGTTCGAACGTAGCTAAGTAATTAACCGCATCTATGTATGGTATTGCGAGGTCTATACTTTGCATCCAATCTGTCATTTTAAATAATGCTGTTGACCCAATAACCATTGGAAACGTAAAAGCAGCGTAGCTAGGCGTAAAAGGCCTGCGTAATAACTTTATAAATAACACATAAACAATCAGTGTTTTTATTATCGCTAATGTAAATAATACTCCCACTATAGTTAGTGATGGATTGGCCGCTATATGAAAATACCCCGCTAATGTTAAACTGGCAGGTGCGGCTAAAATGGCAAGTGTTGGCTGTATTTCGTAATCACTTTTTAATGCTATTAAAAAACGATAAAACATAATTGGCAGTATAGTACTGTACGCTGATATGCCAATAACCAACGCACTATAGGCTAACCACGCTAATGTAGGATTACCCGAAAAAGTAATGTCTGCAATAATAATACCCACCGGTGGCACAAACCAGCTGGGCGCCATATCTTCAAAGTTAAACTTTTTTGCTCGCTGATATAAAAAGCTCAACAAAAATGTAAAGTGCAGCACAAAAGCTAAAACCCACATAATGTCGCCAGCTAATGGGTCAAATTGCCCCACTGATTTTGAAATAACCAGGTTAGCCATTGCAAATGTCGGGATCACACTTCCTGCAACTGGGTGTGCTAAATCAGCTTTTAATAAATCGGGGTGCAGTAAAAATTTAGCAGCCAAAAGTAGAACTAATACGCCAGCTAATAGCGCTCCCAGATATTGTCCATAATTATTTAAATTAAAAACGTTTTCCCATGTCCACCCCATACTGGCAATACCCAAAGCTAAACCGGCCATAGCTGTTGGCGCACCCATGACTTTATTTTTAAATTGTTTAAACACTGTATTTCCTAACCATTGGGTGATGAACAAGTTATTGCTTTTTCTGCATTCTACTAAAACTAATGTTATAAAATTAATAAAACAGTGCCTAATAGAACGTGTTAAGCATACTAATATTTCATAAAAAAAAGCAAAAGCCATAACATGGTTATGGCTTTCGCTTTATTTGAAATTTGAATATGAGGTTATTTAAAACGCATAGCTAGCACTTATATTAAACGAGCGCCCCTGCCCTGCAAGCTGTTCAAACCCGTTGCTGCTATCTTGTTTAAGCGCTGCAATACTTACACCTCCAAGTGGGAGCTGGTAATATTCATCAAACACATTACTTATTTCAGCGTTTAGCGTTAATGCGTTCCATGTTGCTTTAGAGCTTAAATTTACCAAGCTATAACTGCCTGTCTGGTTTTCAAAACGATTATTGTCTACACGGCTTTTTGTATCTACCCACTGCCAAGACAATACATTTTCAAATCGACCTATTTGCTGGCTAATATCTAGCTGAGTTTGCAATGGCTTAATTTGGTAAAGCGGTTGGTTAGTATCGTCTCGCTTGCCTCTGGTATTAGTAACATTAGCGTGTAACTGCCAATTGCCTAAATTCTTAGATTCATAAATGTTGGCTGTTAAGTCTACCTTTGCACCATACAAAATCGCATCGACATTAGTAAACTGCAAAATGTTACGCGCTGTATTGTCCAAGTCATAACTATTGAAGCTTCTTACACTATCAGCATCAATATAATCGTTCACATCTGTATACCAAACATTGGTGCTTAACCGCCAACGATCATCTTTAGCCGATTTAATATACGTGGCACTTATAGTATGGGCTGTTTCAACATCTAAATCGGGGTTACCAATATAACCGTTACCATCGCCGTACCAGCCAATCATGGTAGTTGCCATAGTACTTACACCCCAACTGTATCGCTCATATAAATTAGGGGCGCGGTTTTTACGGGCAAGGCCAAATTGTAGCTCATCATAATTTGTTATTTGGTAGTTAATTAATAAATTAGCGTCAACTATGGTATCGGTTTTATCTCTGTCGCTGGCATTAAAATTCTCAGCAGCAATAGTGTTATCTGTAGACGTATCGCTCATAAACATACTTTCCATACTGGTCATGCTACTCATATCGTCCATATCCATCATGCTCATACCGTCGTTATAAGATTGAACCTCTCCTACTTGGGTATTAACACTTTCAATACGTACGCCTGCGTTTAACCACAGTTTTGTATTTATTTGGCTCTCGTATTCAGCAAATGCCGCTATGCGCTCTCGTTTGCCGTTATTTATATTTACGTAATCGTCTGGCCCCATCATGGTTGAGCCTTCGATACCTGGCCACCAATCATCAATGCTGTAATTAAAATATTCTTGGCCGAGTAAAATACTGCTGTTTTTATCAAGTGCAATACGCCACTTAAGTTGTGTACTTATATCTTGTGCATCGGTTTTCATTGGCATCATGCCTGTTTTTTCTTCACTGAAAAAACCCATTTCATGCTTTACACTGTGCCAGTTAACCTGCCCTTCAAATTCGCTGTTCTCAAAAGAGCGTTTGTATTGAGCAATCGCACCGTAGCTGGTGTTATCGGTCATATCCATATACTGATTTGCAAACCCCTGATACGGAATTTTTTGATGCGTTAGCTTTATAACTAATTGCTGTTTATCATCGCGCATAGCTGCGGTTAAACTGTGATTTTGTGCACGATACAACGTATCAAGCACTACATCGCCATTACCATCTTCATAACTATCTGCATCGTTAAACGAGCCTTGATAGTTAAAACTAAACGTATCACTTGCTAAACGAGCGCCCACGCCAAGTTTACGCCCGTTATCAACACTGCTGTATTTTGCCGAAACATAACCCGAGTGCCAGTCCAATTCACTGCTATCGCTGTACTGTGGTGAAATAGAGTTAACGCTTATTACACCGGCAATATTATCGCCGCCCGCGCTTACTGGCGACACGCCGGCAACTACTTTGTAAGACGTAATTTGATTAGCTGATATATACGACAGCGGCGGGTTCATATGATTAGCACATGCAGCAGTTACATCCGCGCCATCAATTAACACTTTTACTCTATCGCCCATCAAACCATTTAAAACAGGTAAGTTAGATACGCCGCCCGCCGCCGAAAAATCGACACCTAAATCACTTAATAGCGATTCTGACGAGCCAAGTGCTAAATGTTTATTTTGAGCATGTCCGTGAACTTCTATCACTTCTAAAGGTGTGTCGTCGGCAAATGCTAAAGGAGATAGCACGCTACTAATAAAAAATGCGACAGGGGTAAGTAAATATGTTTTTTGAGTTTTGCTTTTATAAACCATTGTTAATTTATGCCACTGTAATAATTGGCGTAATTATATAATGAGCACTAAAAGCAAAAGCGCGACATATTGTCGCACTTTATCAATTTATAATGTTGCTAGGTGTGTTTAAGCACTTTAATTGGCAGCTTAAAGCGTAAAAATGATTAAAACAGTCGTTAAGTATTTAACTTAGCTACTGTTTGAGAAACAATATCTGCTCCGCGTTCAATCTCTTTAATGACCTCTGACACGTTAGCAATAAGCTCTCGCCCTTGCTCTGAAGAATCTGAAACAGATGTTATTTGCCTGGATATATCGTTAGTAAGCTCTTGGTTATTTTTAACAACACTTGCTATTTCATTAGTAGATCGACTAGTGCTGGCTGCGAGCTGCCTTACTTCATCAGCTACTACAGCAAAACCACGGCCGTACTCTCCAGCGCGTGCAGCTTCTATTGCAGCATTAAGTGCCAGTAAATTAGTTTGATCAGCAATACTGCTGATTGTAGAAACAATGAAACCTATTACAGCTGATTGTTCATTAAGGTTTTTAATTAAATCTACCGATTTAAGTACTTGGCTTACAATGGCATCGGAGTTTGCAACAGAGCTTTGTAGTATTTCAGAGCCTTTTTTAGCTGTTTGCGCAGTAGCTACCGCCGATTCATACGCTATTGCTGCAGCCTCTGTTACTGCACTGTTATTATTAATTCGATCGGTAATATTTGATGCAAACTTAATTATTTTAATTACATTACCTTTGCTATCTAATATTGGATTGTAAGTAGCCTCAAGCCAAATTTCTGAACCATCGGCGGCAATACGTTTAAATTTTCCTGACTTAAACTGCCCCTGCGCTAATTCACTCCAAAAGTACGGATTTTTCTCATAAAACACTTTAGTACAAAACATTTTATGATGCTTGCCAACAATATCTTTTAAGCTATACCCGATTGTTGTTAAAAAGTTTTGGTTTGCGCTTAAAATATTTCCTTCAGGAGTAAACTCTATCGTAGCTAATGCTTTATCAAGTGCACTAGCGATAGCTTCTTGCGCCTTTCGTTGTATGTAAGTTGCGGTAATATCAGAGGCTATTTTAATAACTTTAGTAACTACACCGTGCTCTTCTACCGGGAAATAAGTTGCTTCAAGCCAGAGTTTATCGCCATTTGCTTTATATCTTAGAAACGATCCTGCTTTAGAGTCACCTGCCTTTAATTCTTGCCAAAACTTGCCGTATTCGTTTGAGCTTGCATACTCACTTTCGCAAAACATACGATGATGCTTACCAATTATTTGCTCTTTGCTGTAACCAATAGTTTTTAAAAACAATTGATTTGCGTCTAATATTATTCCTTCAGGTGTAAATTCTATATAAGCAACATGCTTATTAATTGCAGATAAAACAGACTGCTTTTGAATTAATTGAAGCTCCATTTCTTCAATTTTTGCGTTTCTTTTAGAAATACCAAACATATAAAAACCTTAAGGAGTAAATTAGCACTAGGGTTGTTGACCTAAAATTAGCAAATTAAAGTGATACCAATATGTAATTATACTGTAAATATAAGCTTTAAATAGCCTTTCGGTTAATATTTAATACCTTGTAGATATTTGCTTTACAAATAGTTTTTTATTTTATAAATGCTAAGTAGTATTTTATTCTAATTAACATTTTAAAAACCTAACAAAACCACTAATTTATGCATGACTCTGTACTTTTTTTAACTTAAAATAACGCCCTCACAGATTACCCTCTCACACCAAAATTTAAGCATACACATGATATTTCCTATTCAGGATTTATTGTGCAATTTCATTTTTAAAATTAAACCTTAAGGGATCATCTATGACATCAGATGTAGCGTCGGCATCTAGTCAACTTAACAGAACCGCTATTTTACTCGTATTAGCGCTTGGCACATTTATTTTAGGATTATCTGAATTTTCGATGATGCCTATGCTGCCACTAATTAGCGAAACATTTGGCTCAACGCCATCACAAAGTGGCTATGCAATTAGTGCTTACGCCATTGGTGTTGTAGTGGGTGCGCCTATTTTAATGCTTACTACTGCCAATATGAGGAAGCGAAAAGCATTGCTCATATTTATAAGCTTAATGTTTGTCTCAAACGGGTTAAGTGCGATGGCAACGTCGCTTGAGCAGCTGGTAATATTTAGATTTTTAAGTGGCTTACCACACGGTGCTTATTTTGGTGCGGCTATATTGTTAGCGTCGGATATTGCTCCAGAAGGTAAGCGTGCTAGCTTTATGTCAAAGGTGTTTATGGGCTTAACGGTGGCCACCATTGTTGGCGTACCAGTTGTAACACTTGTTGGTCAAAACCTGAGCTGGCGATACTGTTTAGCTGGTGCTGCAGTACTGGCTTTTATTGCTTTTATTTTTGTTTATAAAGTAGTTCCAAATATTGATAATGCTAAACCATCTAACTTATTAAGTGAGTTTGGCGTACTTAAAAACAAACTGGTTTGGTCTATTTTGGGCATTGTAATTATTGGCTTTGGCGGCGTATTTTGTATTTATACCTACATTGCCGATACCATATTAGTAGTAACAAAAACAGCGCCTTATACTATTTCTATTGCTATGGTGATGTTTGGTATTGGTTGTACACTCGGTAACTATGTACTGGGTAAAGCTGCCGATAAATCTGCAATTAAAACCACTGGCCTTGCGCTTGTATGCACCATTGTATTTGCTTTTGCTTATGTAACAGCAAGCCATAATATTTGGATGCTTTATGCTGTTATCTTTTTTATTGGCTGTAGTGTGGGTTTGGCAACGCTTATTCAAACGCTATTAATGGATGTTGCTCCAGAAGGTCACGCTATGATTGGTGCATTAGTACAGTGCGCATTTAACACCGCAAATGCTATAGGCCCGTGGGTCGGCGGAATTGCAATAGCGCAAGGTGCGGCACCTAATCAAACAGGTTACGTAGCAGCTGCATTATTTTTAGGTGGTTTGGGTATGTGGCTACTAAGTTACTTACAACTAAACAAACAGCAACCAACAGCGCAAACCGCTGGTTAATCTATACTTTAAATAGTAAATACAAAAAGAGCCGCTAACTAGCTAACACCATTCAGTTAAGCATGTTTTGACTTAATGGTGTACCGAGTTTTTGAAATTCGAACGGTCCTACTTTTGGGCCGTTTTCTTTTTTCTGGAAGAATATAACGTTTCACTCGTTCTCGCATTGCCCTTAATTTCTTTGGAATTGAACCTGGCGAAGCGATGGCACACCAGAGTATTTCATCCTGTATATCCCGCAAAGCCATGACAAAACTAATTCTCAGCGGGGAGACTTTAGCCTCTTTGGCTATTCGACTTATCTCTACTCGAATTAAATTGTAGGCTAGCAATATACCCCATAGCTCTTGATTGACTCCATCCACAGTCTGACTACGCAAAAGAATACTATCCTCAAGCATCCTGTGTTTTATTTCTCCATAGCTATTTTCAATTTCCCAGCGTTCGAAATAGACATCAAGAATGGCCTGTGCATCAAAAGCCTGTTTATCATCCAAAGAGCACAGCAGACCTTTTATTTTTCCAGGCCCCATTGGCTCAGGATAAAGAACCAGTCTGGCCTGCC